>CAZWHR010000026.1:568-9547 GCA_964633675.1 uncultured archaeon
GGAGGGCGTCCCCGGTGTTTTTAGCGTGTTTCCAAGCATTTCTGTCACCTTACAGACCTATTAGAGCCAGGATATTTATGGTTCGTTCCTATCACCCTCGATTAAGTGAGCAGAGTGTTCAAATCTCTCATGCTCTGTAATCTATTAGATAATACTGCGGAAGTTTTCATCCAGAAATATAAAACGCCTCCAGTAAAAATTTATTGATGGTGTAACTCATGATTGAGAAACTCCTGGGAGACAAGGTGGAGACGGCAGGAGAGTATGTGGCGGAGATTATTTACGGCGCTAATGACGGTATAATAACCACTTTTGCAGTAGTCTCCGGAGTAGCTGGAGCATCTCTACAGCCGAGTATAGTCGTTATCCTTGGCTTTGCAAACCTGTTTGCGGACGGTTTTTCTATGGGTATGTCGAACTATCTCTCCGGCGTTCTGAGAGAGACTACAAGAAGGCGCAGGATGAGCATACCGAGGATAAGAGAGGGCCGGTTAAAACTGCCTTGGCCACCTTTCTAGCCTTTTTAATCGCTGGCTGGGTTCCCCTGATACCCTACATCTTTGGGATCACACCGCTCTTCTACTGGTCCATAGGGTTCACGGCCCTAGTTTTCTTTTCAGTGGGCGCTTCCAGAAGCCTGGTAACACATAGAAAGTGGTATACCAACGGCTTTGAAATGCTTATAGTCGGTATGGTGGCTGCAACAGTTGCATTCCTTGTAGGATGGCTCCTTAGAGGATTTGCATAGTTTTCTAGTGCGCAAGCCATCCGCCGTCTACCACTAGAGTCTGTCCGGTGATATAGTCAGCGCCTTCGGATGCAAGGAATGTTACTGCTTCTGCGATATCTTCTGGCTCTCCTATCCTGTTCTTCGGAATGTTGGCAAGCAGTCCTTTACGGGTTTCTTCGTCTTCAAGAAGGTCTGTAGTCATATCAGTATCTATGACTCCTGGTGCTACTCCATTGACATTTATTCCGTGCTCTCCAACATCCAGCGCAAGCTCCCGGGTGAAGTTTGCGACCCCTCCCTTTGTAGCGCAGTAGACTGAGGACTCCGGAAAACCAACAAAACCTGCTATAGAAGCTATGTTTACAATATTGCCATCCCTCTGGTCTTTCATGTGGGGTAGAACTTTCCTGGTGCAGAGGATGGTTCCTTTCAGGTTCACATCCAGTATGCTCTCGATCTCCTTCTTGGACATCTGCTCCAGTTCTTCCTGCTTGTAGATCCCTGCGTTGTTCACGAGAATATCTATGCTTCCCTCTTCCTCAACTATATCATCCACAACCTCTGATATCTGGTCTTCATCAGTTACATCAAGTTCATAGCACAGCGCCCTTCCACCTTGACTCTCTATCTCCTCTACAACCTCTGCGCAGTCGCTTTCATCTATGTCCGTAACTGCAACAGTGGCGCCGTTTTCCGCAAGTTTCTTTGCTATAGCTTCTCCGATTCCTCTCCGGGAACCAGTAACAAGAGCAACTTTTCCTTCAAGATTGTGTTCTGACATCATTTATCCCCTCACAATTAGATGGGTTTAACCCGTACAAATAGTTTGCCCATGACCGCGCCACCGGTACCAACAATCCAGTGCTTGAACCTAGGAATCCAGAATTCTCCCAAGAATCACGGTCGAGCCAATTCTATGAATTAGAGGGAAAAAGCATGGATTGGGGAGGGCGGGATTCGAACCCGCGACCTCTGCGTGTCTCACCTTTTCACGAGGTCTCCTTTTGTTTGTTGGCGCTACACGGAGTCCCACCGTATAGGCCTGCTCTAGATCATCGACTCGAAGATCAGAGATCTTCTCGAACCGCCTTCTCTAACGAGAAGCCGGTGTCTCAGAGCTCACAACCAAAACCAGGTTATGAGCGCAGTGCTCTAACCACCTGAGCTACCTCCCCAGCACCAGTTTCTCTGGTGGCGCAAAGATACGGGGCATAAAGCCCCGTCTCATGTCTGTAGGTCTTTTCTTTTTATGCCTGGTTCGCATAAGCGAATCCCGGCCTTGCGTCATCAGAGCGTAACCTGATCACCTGAGCTACCTTCCCGCCAACCGTCTGAAAAATTCTTGAGACAGGGATTTTTTTATACTATGGCCCCGCGGTCGCTGGAAAGGATGAAAATATTCTTTTAAGAGTTCTAGTTAATCTGATTGTATAATGGAAGAGGATGGAGACCGGATATACATAGCGCACCAGATAAGCGCAGATACAGAGGAAGAGCGCCAGAAGAACATCGATGAGATTCTAAATATCAGCCGATACATGCATCTGAACGGGGATAACCTAGTACCAGAGGCGCCCTATCTCTACAGGCTTTCCTACCTTGATGATGACGATCCAGAGGAGAGAAGGCTAGGTATACAGGCCAACAGCCAGTACTTCGAGAAAGAAGGACTTCTACAGGGTCTTGCGGTTACTGGCCCCACAGTTTTGGGTTCTGAAGGGACAAAAGGAGAGATAAAACTTGCTCTAGAGAATGGCATCCCTGTAGGAACCTACAATCCCCCGGAGCTAGATAAGGAGGGAGTTGTTGAAGACTATAACCCTGACTTGAACCAGGAGCTTGAGGAATATCTTTCTGACCTGGAGATAGAGGCCCCGAAACATCTAAAGCTGGATATCTGATCTTTAACTTAGCCGGATTTCTTGGAGGGATGAGGGTGTAAATTGATTTTTGTGGGCTGAAGATAACTATCGAAACATTAAAAACCTGGTGGCGCCAACTATATCTGTATGTCCGAAGAGATAGAAAAGGGTCTGGAAGGAGTTGTTGTGGATGAATCAAGTCTGGGAAACATTGATGGAGAAAAAGGGAAGCTTTGGTACTGTGGCTACAACATAGACGACCTGGTGGAGAACTCTAGCTATGAGGAGGTGCTCTTCTTACTTTTCAACCAGCGACTTCCTGATTCTAAGGAGTATAAACGCATAGAAGATGACCTAAAAGATTACAGAGAGCTATCAGAGTATATTGAGGAAGTGGTAGATAGTATATCGGATAGTCAGCCTATGGATATTTTGAGATCCTGTGTATCACTACTGGCTTCTTCGGACGATGATCCGGACAGTTTGGAAGATGCGGAAGATAAAGCAATGAAGATAACAGCGAAGATACCGACAATACTGGCATACACCTACCGGTACAGGAACGATAAGGAACCTGTAGAACCCGATACTAGTCTATCCCATGCTGCTAATTTTCTGTACATGCTCCGCGGAGAGGAACCTTCTGAAGAGGAAGCAGAGGCTATGGACGATGCTATGGTGCTATATGCGGAGCATGGTATGAATGCTTCTACTTTTGCAGGTAGTGTGACTGTATCCACTCTTGCTAGTATGTATTCTTCGGTAACTTCTGCTATAGGTGCACTACAGGGATCACTACATGGTGGAGCCACAGAGACGGTTATGGATATGATAGATGAGGTAGGAAGCCCTGAGAATGCGGAGGAGTGGGTAGAAGAAAAGCTGGATAATCATGAAAATATTCCTGGCTTTGGACACAGAGTATACCGACATACAGACCCCCGTTGCAACCATTTCCGCCGGAACATCGAGGAACTTGCTTCCGGGTATAAGGAACGAGAAAAGAGGCTGGAGACGATAGAAGAGATAAGGAGTTCAGTAGAGGAAAGGCTGGGAGAAAAAGATATCTGGCCTAACACTGATCTATATTCAGGCACAATGTACAATATGCTTGGACTACCACGTGACTTCTACACTGCTCTCTTTGCCATGTCCAGAGTGGCTGGTTGGACCGCCCATATACTTGAACAGCTTGAGGACAATCGTATCTTCCGTCCAAGAGTCAAGTACACCGGAAAGCTTGACAGAGAGCATATACCTATGGAGGAACGTTAGTCTAGAACCGCGGTAGCCTCGATTTCTATGTGCGCATCTCTTGGAAGTTCTTTGACGCCTACAACAGCTCTTGCTGGGTATGGCTTGCGGAAATACTCTTCGTACACACCGTTGACCTTAGGATATGTTTCAATATCTGTGAGATAAATACGGATCTTTAAAACATCTTCCCACCCACTTCCAGCCTCTAAAAGTACTGCTTCCAGGTTGGAAAGCGCCTGATGGGTTTGCTCCTCCACTCCTTCCACCAGCTCTCCTTTGGGTGTAAGTCCTATTTGTCCTGCAAGCTCTAGGAGGCTTCCCTTCTTCACAGCCTGAGAATAGGGCCCTATGGCCTCTGGAGCTTGGTCTGTACTTATTTCTTTCACTTTACCACCTCTGTAAGCTCTATTATTTCTCCTACATCTTCATTCTCAAGGTCTTTTACCCGTTTGATAATTTCGCTGACAGTATTTTCCTTCAAGTGCTCTACTGCGTTCTGCCTGAACTTCTTCTCAAGCTTCCTGTCCGACAACCGGTTTCCTGGATGTCCTTTGGGATACTCCATGGTCCTTTCGTAGGTTTTGCCATCTTTCATATGGATGCGTATAGTATGCGGGAATTTCTCACCGTACTCCTCTGTGAACTTAGGATTTTCCTCTATACTCATCTTATCCATCAGTTGCCTGACATCCTTGCCCTTGATCTTGCTGTCAGAGAACTGTTCAAGAGTCATCTCTCCGTCTATAATAGACCTTGCTATACAGTATGGCATAGAATGGTCGGCGGTCTCTCGAGTCTTAGGATCCCATTTCTCTTCTTCTTCACCTATAATACTAACCGCTGCTTCGTATGTCTCGTTCTCGATTCGGTCTATTTTTCTCCAGTCTAGACCTTCCTCTGCAAGCTTGAGTGCAAGGTGTACCCCGGCCTGCGCGTGATATTCTACAGGGTAGAACTTGATATAGCTCTCCTTTAGCTTGAAATCCCCGGTCTTACCTCCGAATGAATCTACATCTAGGGAGAAGCTACCTGTGAGCTGGTTGAAAACCCCAAATTTACCCTCAAATATGGGTTTGGGGCCTTGAATCCCTTCATCTGCAAGCTGACATGACAACACTGCATTCCTGGATACATTAGCAAATGCAAATCCTTTCCATTCCGATAACTCCCCTGCTCTTGCTTGTCTAAGAGCTACATGACTGTTAAGTGCTATGTTGAGAGCTTCCACCATCTTTTCCCTGTCCAGCCCCATCAGCTTGGCTGATCCCAGGGTTGCAGACACTAGTCCATAGTTCACATGGTCGAAACCATTCTTTCTTAAGGATGCTACATCGCACAGCCTACACTGGATCTCATATGCAAGGACTGTTGCCAGAATCAAAGTCTTTCCAGTACAATTATATGCATCTGCTACCGTCAGGAGCGCACCCAGATTGTCCGAAGGATGCCCAGGTTCCTTTGAAAGGTATGTATCGTTCCAGTCAAGATACCTTACAAGCCCTCCTGCTACCAGGGCTGACAGAGAGAGCTCTGAACTACCTTGAACGCACAGAAGACTGGCTTCTTCTCCCGGCTTATTTGAAACATACCTTATAAGGTTTTCTACTGGTTTCTCTCCCAGGGCTGCGTAGGAACATGCTAGAGAATCGAGTACTCTCCTCTTGGCTTCTTCCACTGTTTTATTGTCTAGGTCGCTATAGCTAACGTCTGCGGTATATCCCGCCAGTTGGTCTGCCAGTGTCATAGGGTAAACTTTATACGGCTATGATAAAAATATTTTTAGTGGATATATGGAAAGAAATGGACGTTTCCAGGATATTCTGAAGAAGGATGAGATAGCGGTCCTGGTAGGATGTTACGATGCATTAACAGCCAAAATCGTTCAGAAGGCAGGTTTCGATGCTGCTTATCTCTCCGGTGCAGGAGTTTCCAACACCAAGCTAGGGCTAGCCGATACAGGGCTTTTGACCCAAACCGAAATAGTTGATAGGATAAGGTATGTCTCAGAAGCTGTAGATATTCCCTTTATGTCGGACGCTGATACAGGCTATGGAAGTCCTTTACATGTACGGAGGACAGTAAGGCTCTACGACAGGGCTGGAGCCTCTGCACTGCATATAGAGGATCAGAAATTTCCCAAGAAGTGCGGGCATTTTGAGAACAAGGAACTGATAGCAGAGGAAAAAATGGTGCAGAAGATAAAAGCAGGTGTTGATGCTAAAGAAGAGAGCTTCACTTTGGTTGCCCGAACTGATGCAAGAGCAGTGGAAGGAGTTGAGGCTGCAATTGAACGCGCTAACTCCTATGTGGAGGCTGGTGCTGACATGATATTTCCTGAGGCTCCGCAGGATGAGGGAGAGATGGAGCGGTTCTGCAGTGAGATAGACGCGCCTGTAATGGCAAACATGGTGGAATACGGAAAGACTCCTCTTATGAAAGTAGAGGAGTTAGAAGACTTGGGATTTGATCTGGTAATATTTCCAAATTCTATTATGAGAGCGGCCATGAAAACTATGGTGGAGGTTGCTGACCATATAAAGTCTGAAGGAACCACTGAAGACATTCTAGATAAGATAGCATCCTTTGAGCTGCGTAACCGTCTAACTGACAAGGATAGGGTTGATGAACTGGAGAGCAAGTATGCCTCAGACTAATCTAGATCTCATCCGGCTTCCTAACCGTTGTGAAAGTTTAGAACTATGCAGGCTACCCCATTTTAGGCCTCACCTATTTTTTCGTAGGCTTTTTTCAAGAACTATGTCTGTATATTGAGATATTTCATCCTCTACAAGTTCCATACCGTTCTCCATCGCTTTATTAAATCCACCATAGTCTTCTATTATCACGTCAACCTGTTCATAAACCTCCTCTGTATCATGTGTTGCCAGGTATTCCCAGGTCTTCCCCATAGATTCATGTTCGTTCATCAGAACTGTCGCAAGACCTTTTCCAGTCTCTATATCCTCGTACTCTAGGAGTTCATCCATCGAGTCTATGTCCTTTATAGCTTTCTCTTTATACGCTAATCTATTGGGAAGAATTTTCTTTCCCTCCCAACAACCACGTTCCAGGAGCTCCAGCCCAACGTAATGTGCAAATGAATGTGCGGTTGCCTCAATCCTTGCTCTATCCTTCATATCTACCACCCAGTCCCACGATGATAGCTCAGGGTCAAGTCCATGTCCTATCTCATGCGCCACCATTCCCAATGAAAAATCTTTGTCAGAGACAATAAACTTGTCATGCCAGTAGATACCGCTGTCTTCAGGTAATGTCAGAGCTATGATAGGATCTGTATCCCCCAGAGCTTTCAGGACATCTGAAGGTATTATATCCAGGTTTTCCTCATCTATATCTCTACCTGCTACTTCCTCAAGGAATTCTATATATCTGTAGAATTCCTCTTCTCTGTCGTGCAGAGGTTCTCCTACGGGATTCTCTATCTTAGAATCTAGTTCATAAATATACTTCCTTAGTTCTTCGTCTACCTCCTCTCTCTCAAACTCAGGATCAGGATGTCTGATACCGTAGTTGTTGTAACATCCTACACGGCCAGCAAGCGATAGCGCACCTATAACTACCGCTGTAGCAGTTTTTGCAAAGATCCGCCAGCAACTCCCTGATTCTGAATCCTCTTCTGCATCTTCTTCAGTCTTCTTTATCTCAGAGTCTTCTGATTCCATACCTTTCTCCAGGTTCCCTAGCAGTTTAAAAAAAGATTGATTTCTATGTTCTAATAAGTTAAGAGGCATTAAGCTACTCTAGAAGGATTATATCTCATCCAGCTTCCTGACCCTCTTGATCTTCTTCTTGAGGATTTTCATATGTTCCGCACCGTCTACTGGCTTTGCCGCTGAGACCTCTATCTTCCTAGGGTTCTCCAGGATCAGGTACTTGTCTCCATTTACGGTCTCCTCTCCTCCTCTATGTCCCAGGTAGTTCTCTCCTTCTGTTGTCTCGACAACTATCTCGTTTGCCATAGTTTTAATCCTTTATGTTTATGTTACTATATCCTTATTGATAAGTTTTTACCTGCTTTTTTACTGGCTAGTGGCGGTGAGTTATATAAGGCTGGATATGTAATTGGGGTTCAAGACAATGAATAATCACAACTCTGCGCCGTTAATGAAAAATGTGTTAACTCTGCTGGGAGCTGTGATGATCTTTACAGGATTTGCAGTCGCCCAGCCTGCTGAACTTGAAGTAGGGCCCGGATGGATAACACCGGATTCTGCGATGTATGGGTTTGAAACAGCATGGGATAATTCCATGGCAGCCATAGGCCTGAAGAACAGAGGCTCTATTGCTCAGGAACGTGCATCAGAAGCAAAGGCTATGGCAGAGGAGAACAATAGCGAAGGGATGCAGAGAGCGGTGGATGAGCTTAACAAGGTCGCATCGGTGGCAAGTTCCAGCGACACAAAAGGTCTAGAGAAGGCTTCCGCAGTTATAAGCGCTGTAATGGAGAGAGCTCCAAAACAGGCTCAGAAAGGACTTCAGAACGCTCTGGACAACATAAACAAGGCGCATGAAAGAAACGGCGGCATTCCTGACCAGGCTAAGAAGGGCCAGGACAACAAGGGTGACGCTGGCGATGCAGGAGACAAGTCGATGACCGCCCAGGAAAAGGTAGATAAGGCGGAGAAGCTCCGAGAGAAGGGAAGAAAGGCCATAAAGGAAGGTAACAACCTTCTCGATCAGGGAGCCTACGATCAGGCTAAGGCCAAGTTCGGAGAAGCGGAAAAGCACTTTGAAGATTCGAAGGCAGCTGTAGAAGGTGTTGAAAACGCTGCAGCTTCAGATATAAAGTCGAAGATCGAGAATTCGATTTCGGGCGCCATGAACCTCCAGGATTCGGTGCAGTCCTACATGGATGGAAACAACCAGACTGCAGAGACAGAGGCACAGCAGGCGCAGCAGGACTTTGAAAAGGCAAGAGGTGACACAAGATGAATATGAAAAGCACAATAGCAATTTTCGCAGGACTCTTCCTAATGGCAGGCTTCGGCCTTGCCCATGCATCAAACCACCAGCAGCATATAATGACCGCAGACCACCCTCTATATGAGGCAAAGATGGCTGGTGAGGAAGGTGTAGAGTCACTTTCCCCTAATGCTTCTGCAAAGGCCA
>CAZWHR010000027.1:0-3827 GCA_964633675.1 uncultured archaeon
CCAATCTTAGAGGTGAAAAGGTTCCTCTGAAGACTGTTCCCGTGAAACGGGTTGAAAAAGGTGTTGAGATTAAGAATATCTCCCTTGACAGAGAGAACAAGAGGATGATGGTTGGATATAGGAACAAGGGCAACATTCAGACAACGGTACGCCTTACTGCTGTTGAACTGAGGGAGGGCGGTATCGGCGGTAGGACTGAGACAGTTTCTCTTCAGCCCCCTCAAGATGATTTTGTGTTAAGGCCGGGACAGGAGAAGATGGTGCCTGTTGAATTAGGCAATATTAGCTTCGATCCTGTAAACGCAGATCTCCTTACATATTTTGACGGGGAGAGAATATATCAAGGCTCTACAACTTCATCAATATTTAATGTAACGGAGGGAGAGTTTGATACCGGCCAGGTAGACTTCCGCGGAGTCACTTATGACAACTATAGAGGCAAGTTATCTGTTAACGTCGTGAATAAGGGGGAGGCGGATGCTTGGACGGAGGTTGAGGTTGACGATCTGAATATATTTAATAGCGATGTAGATATCGCCTCCGACAGTGTTAAGAAGGTTGAATCTGGCGAATCTGCCGAGTTAACGTTTGATGTATACTTGGATGAAGAAGACGTGAAGAGGAACAGCAGGCTGAACATAACTGTGTACCACGGGCCTGAGAAAGGAGCTTATACCTCTGCCGAGACCTATGCTCCTGATATAGAGGTAAAAAGCAGTATATCGGGATATGTGGCTGCACACCAGACAGGGATATTCACCGGGTTAGGAGTCTTGATTGTGCTGATAGCCTCAGTTTTTATATACCGGAGGAGGTATTCCGGCTCTTGATAGTTTTTAAGGAGACTATTATGTACTCTCTATTAGTTCACGCGCTCCACTTTACCCTGCCTCTCAAGTGCTTCTATAGATCCGTCTGGCAGGAGTTCGATCTCTCCTGATTGGAAGGGCCCGTAAGATTTCATGTCAGTACCCATAAACTCCTTGATGTCCTCCTTCACCTCCACACGCGTGTATCCTTCTGGAACCTCACTGTCCTTTCTATCTTCAGCCTTTGAGTCCTCCTCTCTCGCCTTTTTCCCAGAATTTTCCTCCTCTTCTTCTGCCTCTTCCTCCTCTTTGCCTGTTTTTTTAGTCAGGTCTTCTTTCGCACCTTTTCTTTCATCTGAGCCGTCTATCTCACCTATCTCTTTTTTCAGTTTTTCTTGGTGAGCCTCTATCTTTTCTTGGACGTGTTCAAAGAGAGGTTTCTCTTCAGGGTGCAGGTTGTCCACAGAGAGATTGGATTTGGTAGATAAAAAGGAGAGCCTCAAAATCTTCTTCTGACGCCTGTCTATTATATCCTCTACGATGTGTCTGGCGTTTCGATGTTCCTTGTCTGATTCAAATGTGTCTATCCTTTTTTTCCTCTCTAAATAGTCTCTAACTCTTTTAAAGAAATCCTCTCCCAGACTCTGGAGCATGTCCTCGTTCTTCTCGTTCCTCTGTATCTCTCGGAGCTGTTCAAAAGTCAGTACGTTATCGCCCATTGTATAGGGATAAGATTGTGGTGAAATCTTTTATTCTTGTTTCTTGTTCTCTTCTCCAGTATCTTCTGTGTCTTCAGAACCTTTCTCTTTCAGTGTGTATGCGTATGGTACAGGGTTATCGAAGTTTTCCAACATCTTTCTGTCTTTATCCTGGTCTATAAGTCCTAAATCTTTATACCAGCCTTTTGAACCGAAGTTAGGAGGCATCCTGACATCTTCCTGGTTTCTGTGCCATTGAAGTTGGCTCTTAACATAGTTGTCGCGTAGAGCCTCCTTATTTCTATCGTTCCAGTCCCATACCTCCTTCTCTATTGAGTCCCAGTCGTATCCGACATGTCTGAGGAAGGTGACAAGGATGAATAGCGCTCTCTTCCGTCCGTCCTCAAGGCCGTCCAGAATTCTCTTTATAGGTGGGGGGAAGTACTCCTTCCCTAGAGAATCCTCTGGGATGCTGTAGTCCTGATCCTTCCTAGTTTTAGTCTCCTTCTCTTCTTTTCTGTTTCTTGCAGCCCAGTCAAGAGCCTCTACAGCTAGGTCTGATGCCTGTGATTTTGAATAATCTCCCATAAACTGCTTTATCCTCTCTATTTTTTCTATCTCTGCATCCTTCTTCTGAAAGCCTTCGATATCTTCTATATCTATGGGTTTGGATACCAGGCCACTCTTCTCGTTGATGCTATATGGGAGCCTGAATAGATGTCTTTTCCCCCAGTCGTTCTCCACGTCTGCTATTTCAAATACATTCTTTTCCTCGATTTTTTCCTCTAGTTCTGGATTTATTTCCTTGATCCTCTCTGCCAGAGGTTCCTCTATTCTGCTCCGGAGATAGTTTACTATGGCCTGAGGGAGTTCAGGGTACTGTTTTGAGATTTTCTCGCCACCGATCTTTTTCGGAAACATCTCATGGTGCAACCCCAGATGGAAGCCTCGATTACCTGAGAATTTTACTGAGACGTTGTCCTCTTCAATCCCATGCTTCTTGAACTCCTCTATAAGGAGCAGAGCCGCCTGCTTTGCATATTCCAGCCCCGCATCTGAATCTATATCTATGACCAGATCCCACCCTTTCCTGAGCTTTTCGTGGTCGACCTTGTCTATCAGTAGAGGGTTGTTCCAGAGTTCAACGGATCCATGGAATGCAACTGCTCCCTTCTCCACATAGGACTTGAAGTCGTTCTCGTAATTGACAGAGTCGGGCCTTTCACCATATCCTCTGGGATAGGTGGGTGCGAACTCCCGGTATCTAGACAGCCTAACCATTTCTTCGACTATCTCCTCTCTGAGATAGTACCTCTTTATCCTACCCTTCTCTTTCTTACCTAAATCCATAGATAGATTATAACCCTCCAACTATAATAAATATCGTGGTAGAACCATCTTTACTATTTATCAGCTTCTGGAAACGGAGGAATGAACTCTCTAGCTCTGATGGTGAGTTCTCCCAGAAGAACCCCTATTACTGCACCAACCAACACATCTGAAGGATAATGTACACCTAGAACCAGACGAGAAATACCTACAATTAGGGCCAGCAGATAGAACCACCATCTAGTTCCTTTAAGCTTCCAAGATATTACGGTGGCGGCCATGAAGGCAAATACAGCATGACCTGACGGCATAGAACCAGAAGTCACTGCAGTGGCGTCAACAGCTGGTCGGGGACGGGCCACCAGGTTCTTTATAATGTATGCAGAAACCGCAGATAATCCTGTCCCAACTGTCAGTAGAATGCTTTTCCTGATTTTTCCAAGAAGGTAGAGGGTGACTATGTATACCGGCGCCTGGAAGAATGATCCTAGCGCTGCGAGAGCAATTGCTATCTCATAGAGGAAAGAGCTCTCCGGCTGTGTGAAGAACGCAAGAATCGCCTGATCCAGTCCCATTTGACCTCAGCTCTATTCTTCCTCTATCCGTGGCGCCAAGATGAAACCTAAGGTAAGTTTATCAGGCACTTCGAAATCTATCCTCAATGGGAACTCATTACCCATTCGGAGCTTTAGACTGTCAGAGAGCTTTTCGGCCTTCATGATCTTCTTCAGGTAGTCTAGAGAATACATCGACTCCGAATTTTCGCCCGCATTTAGTTCTATTACTCCTTCGCTATCGCTGTCTATATTGAACTCCGAGCTTGAGTTGCTGCCTTCGGCCTTTATAGTAAATTTGTCGTCTTTGGCGGTTATCGTAACGGAGTCGGATATGATTGCTGCATCGTTTATGCCTTCTGTAAGGAGAGAGGACTTAATGTCCGCCTGAACGCTGAAGTCAAGGCCGTCCTTCTCCGGAACTTCCCCATCCAGAT
>CAZWHR010000027.1:3837-9345 GCA_964633675.1 uncultured archaeon
AAGAGGTAGGGAAAACTTGCGGTTGGATCCGTTCTTCATCTCTATAACAAGCCGGGACTCATCGGTCTTAAGAGAAAGTACATCGGAACTCTTGACCCTCCTGATTATGGAGTATAGCTTCTCAAGGTTTACTGAGATATCTTTTTCTCCGGCCTCATATTCTTCAAAAGCATCTTTCTCCATCCTGAAGTCGACCATTGCCGCCATTGCAGGGTCTGCAGCTTCTAGTCTGAGGCCTTCTTTGTTAGCCTTAAAATTGCCTTCAGTTATAAGGTTTGATATTACCTGTAGACTTCTCTTGAAATCCTTTGTATTCTCCAGTGTTGCTTTGAACATTTTTTCACCTTTGGGTTGAAATCTAGCGCTATTAGAGTTTGGGAACTATCTCTCTGGCCTGACTGTACATTTCAAATTCCCTATCGTCCAGTTCTTGTACAAACTCTCCCTGAATCTCAAAGCTCTCAGGGGTTGGAAGCACACGCCCCAATATTTGCGCCTTCTGATTTTCTCCAAGGTCTTCGAGATCCTCCTGGTCCACAAAGACCTCTGTGCTACCTGTACCGTCATCAATCCTTATAGAATCCTCATTTTTCTCCAGAATTGTTCCTGTAATCCGGACCTTGATGTCCTCTCTGGGATTTATGTTGCTTATTCTACGAGGTTCCGCAGGCTCTGTCTGATTACGGGGCATCTGTTGAACCACTGTATATCTTTGGTTGGCAAAGAGATTTAAACCTTGTCGCAGTTCAGATATCTCCACCTTCTCTGATAACCCGTCTACTTTTCAATCTGTCTGCGAAATTGGAGGAACATGATAGAAGAAGTGGAGACTAAGAAGGGTAAGATTATCCTATTAGGTACTGCCCATGTCTCCAAGGAGTCGGTTGAAGAAGTTGAGGAGACTATAGATAAGTACAATCCGGACACCGTAGCGGTGGAGCTTGACGAGAAGAGGCTTGAAGCACTCAAGAACCCTCAGATATGGGCGGAAAAGGATATATTTAAGGCTATATCTGAAGGAAACGGCTATCGTCTGTTCTTTAACTTTCTTCTCTCGGTATATCAGAGGAAAGTCGGTGAAGATTTGGGGTTGAAGCCTGGTGAAGAGATGTTGAAGGCTGTCGAACTGGCTGAAGATAAATCCCTGGATGTGGAGCTTATTGATAGGGATATAAACACAACTCTGAGCCGCGCCATGTCAAGTCTGTCGTTCATGGAGAAGATGCGCATACTTTCTTCAATAATATATTCTTTCTTCGAGGATGAGGAAATCGATATAGAGGAACTTAAGGACGAGGATATGCTTCATAAAGTGGTTTCTGAGTTTGCAGGTAGATTTCCCGGCCTTAAGAGGAGCTTTATAGATGAGAGGGACGATTATATGGTGGAAAGATTACTGCAGATAGAACAGGATACTATAGTGGCGGTGGTAGGAGCAGGACATCTTGAAGGCATAAAGAATAATCTGGAGGAAAGAAGATCCTACAGTCCTGTTATTGAAAAGAAGAATAGGGTTGGAAAGGTTGAAAGCCTTAGTTCTGCAACGGGGTTAGGCTGGTTTAAGACTCTGAAATATGGCTTCCCGGCAGTTGTATTAGGGCTATTTGCCTACGGGCTCTTTGGCCTGGGGGTGGATGTTGCAGGGATGATGTTCTGGTACTGGTTCTTCATGAACGGGTTCTTTGCTGTACTTGGAGGTATTGCGTCCCTGGCTCATCCTCTGACGCTGGTGTTGTCCTTTTTAGCGGCACCATTTACTTCAATAAATCCTGCCTTGCCTGCCGGTCTTGTAGCTGCCTGGGTCGAGAACTATGTGAGACCTCCGAGGGTAGAGGACCTACAAGAAATAGGATCTATATCTTCATACGGGGCTTTATGGAGGAACAGAGCCACAAAGCTGGTTATCATATTCCTGTTGGTAAATCTAGGGAGTTCAATCGCCACTTTCCTCGGTACAGGTGTCCTGGTCAGCCTATCAGGCCTGGTATAGAAAAATTGTTCTATTAGTCGTATTCTCGCCAGGTATTGCCACACTCTGTACATTTGAAGAAGCGAGTCTCGGGTTCATCAGCCGATCTGGTTTGTTCTGTCCACCAGTAAGCAGTGCCGTTACCGCATTCCCCGCACTTCTCGTCTATCTCTGGAAGCGTTTCTTCATCATCCTTCTCTCCTATGAAGCCTCGTTCTTCTTCCTCTTTTTTCTCTGTGATACTTATGATTTCTCCTTCCTGTTCCTTGTGCTCGCTGCCGCAGTTCCTGCATTTGAAGTGTTTTTCTCCCTTCTCCTTCTGTGGGACAATTATACCCTCACATTCTTTACAAAAGCTCATTTGGTACACCTCCTAGCTGTCTTTGGCTTAAATTAACGTCACCACTTTTTAAACGTTTGGTCTTGTTCTCTTTGTATTATCCACATGTATAGTCGAGACGAGCGCTGTCGCTAGGTAGTCTTGCTTTCAGGAGTAGACAGGTCGGGTAGAGCTTTAGATAGCCTAGCTTCGGTATGGTGAAGACAGCTTTTCCCAGCATTTGATTTTGAGTTACGTTTTTCTCTATATTTACCACCTTATCGCCGTTTCGGCATCCGTTATCCGACCGGTAAGCTTTCTTGTCTCCCACGCAAACCTTTACCTGATGGTTGTTGTTGTCGCCTTTAGTCTCCACTGAGTTCTTGTCTTTTGATATAACTCTATGGATTATAGGCATAGGAAGGTATTCTGACTCGTATACTAATATGCTTCCCTCCTTACCTACTTTAAGGTCTTCTATTTTTCCTTCTCTGACAATTATGAGATCTCCTCGCTCTAGAGCAGGCTCCATAGAGGGGGATACAACAGTCACTATAGGCACATCAGTACCTAACGCTGTTCCAAGAGTCTGGTATAGGCCAAATGCTAGAAGCACTGCTACTAGGAGAAAGAAGACGTTCGATTTTATCAATTTTAAAGACATCTATCTACCTCCGGTTGACTTACCTTTTCTTATACCCTTTGCTATGAGGTGGGCGACTCTTAGAGGCTCAGGAATGCCTGATTCGTAGGTGGAGTTCTCTATAAGCTCTCCAGCATCTGAACTTTCTATTCCTTCGCATTGGAAGTATATCTTGCTCTGCTCATGTTCCATTTCAAATACCTTTCCAGCATTTTCAATAGCTTTGAGTATATATTCTGTATGAGCCTGTTTATCGGCTGCTTTTTCTATCTCCTCAAAGTTAGGTCTACTTCTGTTTACTGCTATTACTGGTTTGTCACTCCTTCTATTTATCTTTTTTATATCTGCAGTGTTGAATCCTCCGAAGGTAATTCCGTCAAGCATTATTGCCTTTATATGGTCGCTCTGATCTGACTTTCCCACCATGTCAACAATCCTATCTGTAGCGTCCTGACCGTCCACATCTAGGTCTTCTCTTAGAACGGATTCGAGGACGCGGTTACCTCTGTATATACACCCTACAAGCCAGGTAGAAGAACTAGAGAAGCCAAACGGGCTGTCGTCTATACCAAGGACTCTTATGTCTTTTTTAAACTTTCTTCACCTTGTACAGTTACTTTATCTCCGCCTTGAAGGCATCGAGATCCTGTTTTGCGCTTTCAACTGCGTCTTCCAGGTCTTCAGCAGGGTTATCTGAATTGCAGACCATTCTAGGATTCCCTACATAGGGGTGTCCCTCTTCAAAACCCGCTTCTGCCCCATGATCCCATAGATAGCTCTTCAGGAGAGCCATTATTGTCTTTTTTTCATCGGTTTCTACAACCAGATTTTCTTCCCGTTTCTCTATTTCTAGATTCATTGTCTTTTACCTCTTTGAAAAGTAGTAAAGGTCTGTGCTTATTTTTTTCCGGTTTTTTTTATGGAAGTCCATCGTGTTTGGCAGTTCAAAACTGTATGCCTTGACATGATGGGCTTCAAACCCTTGATTTAGACCAAACTCTTTTATAAATTGCCTGGTCTCTTTGGTCTTCTTATCAGTTCTATGGAGAAGAGCAAAGACCTCTCCGGATATTTCGAACCCTTTCTCCAGAAAATCCAGGTTAACGCCTCTTTCCGAAGCATTCTGGACTCCAAAGGGCGGGTTCATGACTGCAACACCTGCCCCCTGTTGGATCTCCATTACATCTCTCTGCAGGAATTTTACCGGGAGGTCTCCGAAGTCCTCTTCGACCTTCTCTAGATTCTCTCTGGCCACTTCCAGCGCTTTAGGATCCTTTTCTACACCTAGCGCCTGGAAACCTCTTAGACCCAGTCCTATCGTTAACATTCCCGTTCCGCACCCAAGATCAATAGCCTTCTTTATATTATTGCCTCCGTCCTCGCTGACCTTTAGATCTACTATGTTAAGAAAGTCTGATGCGGCCTCTGCAGGAGTCATATACTGCTCCAGCTCTGGATCAGGATCTCTGAATCCTTCCAATCGTGAGAGAACTATCTTTATCTTCTTAGAACTCATCTGTCTCTTCCTTCCCTCAACCTGTCCATGATGAACTTTCTCTCCGCTCTGTTTAGTTGGTTCTGGAAGCTCCGGAACATTTCAGGCGGCACTATAATAGAGTTGACACCTATCTCGACTATCCTATCTATAAGCTCCTGTGAGGGTCTATGGAGCATTACCGAAACGTTTTCTCTTCCAGACCTTTCTACCGCCTCGTGGAGCGCTCTTTCTGTGGCCTCCTTGTCCTTCTCTTTCAGGCTTTTGATATCAACTACTATGTGTTCTGCTCCGTTCCTGAACAGTTCCTTGAGCTTTAGGATGTCACTGTATTGATCAAGGACATATACTCCCTTCTGTCGCGCTCTAGCTGTGTTGGGTTCTATAGATCCGTCCGCACCCCCAGCTTTCCTTTCCAGAGTGAGTATCTTTGTTCCTGTTATGTTTCCTGAAGGTTGGACTGGATCTTCTGATTTTTCTCTTTTCTCCTCGGATTCTTCCTCGCCTTCTAAAGACACGGTTCCGTTGAAACCGTCCATGGATATATTCTGCCCTTCAAACTCCTCCAGAGGCTCGAAATCCACTATTAAAGGCCGTCCTAGCTCTCTCAGGTATGAGGATATCTTTGAACTTATCCCTCCTTGTCTAGATATAGCACCGTCTATAACCTCTACAGCCTGAGGTAGGAGGTTCTCCAGTCTTTCAAGATCCTCCAGAAGCGCTATGTTTCCCCTGAGGCTGTCACCTCCTCTATATAATTCTGATAGCCCTGAGGCGTTTCCCGGGGATACCGGGGTTCCTCTGGAGGCGCCCTCTTCTACAGGGCTCCTGTTCCTTTTTTCAGCCCGGGAGGTGTTCTGAACTGTTAGAACGGTCTTTTTGTCGTCCTCAATAGCTATAACTGCATTTATAGGCTGTCCGGCCATACCTTCTATATTCAGCCCCAGGTTAGCTATCTCTGTTATCTTATCCTTGCTGAGAACGTCTTTCTCTCTTTCTCTGCGCGGTATCTTCTTTTTCTCCAGCTCTCCTGTCCTCTGGTTGACCTGGAGCTTCCAGTCTATACCTATTTTTCTCTTCTC
>CAZWHR010000028.1:0-7173 GCA_964633675.1 uncultured archaeon
ATGGCTGGTGAGGAAGGTGTAGAGTCACTTTCCCCTAATGCTTCTGCAAAGGCCAAGGCAAAGGTCAAGCATGCAGGAGAGAGAGCAAATGAGACAGAGGAACTTGTAGATAAGAACAAGACAGATCTCGCCAACAAGACAGCTAATGCGTATGCAGAAGAGATGAAGGAAATCAACGATCTTGGAAAGCAGATAAGCGACCTTGCTCAGAAGAAGAAGTTTGATGAGCTAGTTGCAAAGGCGACGATGCATCACTCAAAGGTACTCGGAAAGGTCTACGAGAGAGTACCTGAACAGGCAAAGTCAGCGATTTCAAAGGCTCTCAACAAGTCCTCCCACGGACACAAAAAGGCAGTTCAGGCAATGAAGGATCGCGGACAATCCACAGAGGGAATGGGCAACATTACTGCCAATATTCCTTCCGGTGCAAGAGACAGGATGAAAGGGCCATCCGATGCCGGCAAGGATGCGGGAACTGACAAGAAGTCCTCTGGAACGGATGCCGGGAG
Organism: uncultured archaeon; assembly: GCA_964633675.1. Classification (GTDB taxonomy): domain Archaea; phylum Nanohalarchaeota; class Nanosalinia; order Nanosalinales; family Nanoanaerosalinaceae; genus JAXINT01. The sequence continues at coordinate 510 of CAZWHR010000028.1, forward strand.
CACTCAGGGAGATACAGACCCTGATAAGGCTTCCGGATCTGGAAACAGCGCTTACTAGATAGCCATATAGTCCGGAAAGCTACTTTAAGAAGGACTCTTATACATCTCTTGTGTTGAGGTGTGCTGAAACTCCTTTCGAACAAGACCTGTAGAATAGTATTTAATATCATTCTAGTACTATAGCCGGCTTTCCGGGTTCGGCTCTATCCGCCTTATCCGAGGTTGAACTCTCCTCCGATTCTATTATCACTTCTTTCCCGAAGGCTTCGTTCCACCTGTCCTTGTTGTCCTCTAGCGCCTGCGTCTCCATGTCTTCCTCCATCAACTGCTTCCTGAACTTTCCAGGGTTCTCTACTGCCTCCTGAATCTTTTGGTTCACAGCGTCTGCGCGATTTTTGAAACCGGACCGAACCACTTTACCCGTTATAGCTCCTACTTCTCCAAGATCGAGGTTTTCCTCTATAGCCTGGAATGCCTCATATTTCCAATCAGCTGCCTGTATGATCCTGACCTTGTCTGTATTCTTATCTATCATCTCCTCTATGTCCCTTATATCTGAGGCCACCCTATCGAAATACTGATCCGTCTTTTCTGCCTTTATATCAAGCAGGTCTGTATCTTTTTCTGGCCAGTCCTCCTCGTATAAATATCCCTGTTCTATCCTGTTCCATAGTTCGTCCGCCAGATGAGGGGAAAAAGGCGCAAGTACCTTCAGCAGGGTTTTGATGCCGTAGGTAAATATTTCTGGAGAGGGCTCCCTCTGGAGATACCAGTTGAGATTGCTGAGAAGCTTCTCTATCTCGTCTACTGTTCGGTTAAATTCGTAGTTCTTGTTGTACTCTGTAGCTCTTTCTATCGCTCTCTGGATCTTGCTAGATACTATCCGATCATCCAGATCCTTGCCATCAAGATTAGGTTCCTTACTAGTTATGAGGTGCTCGTTGTCCTCTAAAAGTTTCTTTATATTCTTAAGTGTGTCTCTTGATGCCTTGACACCGTCCTTAGACCAGTCCAGTTCCTTCATAGGATGTGCTGCTCCAAGTATGAACAGGCGAGCGGTATCTGCTCCATATTCCTCAACTAACTCCGAGGGCTGGACAACATTGTTCTTTGACTTGGACATCTTCATAGTGTTGACTCTTACTTCACTCCCGCATTTGCTGCATATATTGTCTTCCTCCACCTGCTCCGGATATAGCCATCCGTGTTCTGGGCAGTTGTAGGCAGGATGGTTGACCATGCCCTGTGTGAGAAGATTTTCGAAAGGTTCGTCTTGTTTCACCAGGCCCTGATCCCTAAGAAACTTCTGGAAGAATCTTGCGTAAAGCAGATGCATCACTGCGTGTTCTATACCTCCTACATACTGGTCTACATTCATCCAGTAATTTGCTTTTTCCGTGTCAAACGGTGCTTCCTCGAAGTTCGGTGAGCAGTACCTGAGGAAATACCAGGAGGAGTTTATGAAGGTGTCCATGGTATCTGTCTCTCTCCTTGCTTCACCACCGCATTCAGGACATTCCGCCTGTATGAACTCTTCGGAGGTCTCTATCGGGTTGCCTTTCCCTGTAAATTCTACATCTTCAGGCAGTTCTACCGGTAACTCCTCTTCCGGTACAGGGACCATCCCACATTCTTCACAGTATATAACTGGTATAGGTGTGCCCCAGTATCTCTGTCTGGATATAAGCCAGTCCCTTAGCCGGTAGTTGACGTCCTCACTACCTTTTCCCCTTTCTTCAAGTTCTTCTATAGATTTTTCGATTGCTTCCTCCTTTCCCAGGCCGTTGAGAGGTCCTGAATTAATGTGGTTACCCTCCCCTTCCCATGCCTCTTCTTCTATATCATGATCCTCTGGCGGCTCCACTACTGTCTTTATGTCTATACCGTGTTCCTTTGCGAAGTCATGATCTCTCTGGTCGTGAGCAGGTACTGCCATTATAGCTCCTGTACCATAGTCGGATAGTACAAATTCAGCTACGTATATAGGTATCTCCTCACCTGTGAGAGGGTTTTCTGCATATCTGCCTGTGAAAACACCGGATTTTGATCTCTGTTGCCTCTCCTCGTCTTCTTTCTGCTCAGCCCTTCTGATATATTCTTCTACATCCTCCTTTTCTTCCGCTATCTCCCTTGCCAGGTTGTGCTCTGGTGCAAGCGCCATGAATGTAGCTCCGAAAAGTGTGTCAGGCCTGGTAGTAAATACATCTATCTCTCCGCCTTCTTTGAGAGGGAATTCTATTTTTGCACCTTTGCTCCTACCTATCCAGTCATTCTGCATATCCCTGACCTTTTCAGGCCATCCCTCAAGTTTTTCGAGATCCTCAAGGAGCTGGTCCGCATACTCTGTTATGGCCAGTTTCCACTGTTCCATCTGTTTGTCCTGATCCACCTCCGAATCACATCTCCAGCAAAGCCCGTCTTCCACCTGTTCGTCTGCGAGCACTGTTTCGCAGCTTGGGCACCAGTTAACTGCCGCCTGATCCCTGTAGGCTAGACCTTCTTTAAGCATTTTTAGGAAGATCCACTGGTCCCACCTGTAGTATTCCGGTTCACAGGTGTATATCTCTCTGTTCCAGTCAAGAGTAAATCCTAGCCTCTTGAACTCTTTTTTCATCTGTTCTATACAGTCGAAAGTCCATTCGCGCGGATCTATATCTCTATCTATAGCGGCGTTTTCCGCAGGCATTCCAAAGGAATCCCAACCCATCGGGTGAAGGACATTGAATCCCTCCATCGATTTATATCGAGCATATGCATCTCCGAGGGAGAAGGCTCTCCCATGTCCCATGTGCATCCTTCCTGAGGGATAAGGAAACATGTCAAGAACATAGCATTTCTCCTCCTCCGATTCTACTGCCTCATGTACGCTGTCCTCCTCCCACTTTTTCTGCCATTTTTCCTCTATCTGCTTCAGTGTCTCAACAAAATTCTGCGGCATATCCCGTTTTTGTAGGAATAACTTATTTGAATCTTACTCCTTGTCCAGGATTGGAAAAAGAGCCAGCTGAACACCTATATCGCAATACGTTTAGAAAAAATGGATTGGGCCCGACGGGATACGAAAATCAAAGATTTTCTCAACCATCGGCCCCTCCGCTCGCATAGCTCGCTACGGATTTGAGGTGCGAGGACTCTGTCCTCGCGCAGGGTTCATTTTGAACCCTGCCTGTATTATCGACTCGATGAAATCGGAGATTTCACTCGATCGCGTAAAACTCTCCGAGTTTTGCAAGTTGCTACGGCAATCGGGCCCGACGGGATTTGAACCCGCGACTGTCGGGTATCTTTCTCGCAGCTTTATTTTAGATCATCGTCAACTGCCGCGGCAGTTGGCAACGCTTGCCACCTTCGGTGGCGCAGGCCTGACGGCCTGAATCTCATTCCAACTGCGCGGGGTTGGCTCAGCGCTTCTAACTGCAAGCTCTAACCCTTCTTCCGTTCCGGACAGAGCTTTTGAGTTAAAAGCCCGATGCTCTGCCAGACTGAGCTACGGGCCCAGCTAACCTATTTTGCCTCTATCGGGCACGAGGCAGTACAGTATTGAGTCCTCCAAGTTTTTTATATACCTGTTCTAACCGCTCCGATCTACAGCACACCGAACCCTAGAAGGTATAGGACCGCGACAAGGAAGGGCTGGTGGATCAGATATATGGACAGGGTGTACCTGCCTGTGAGAGACAGGAGCTTTCTCAGGACCTCCACAGGTCTGACCGAGAACGATCTGGGGACACTCCACCTCCGCTCTCCTTCCGGAAACAGTAGGTGGCCTGCAGTGATCCCAAGTAGCACTGCTCCTACCCAGGGAACTAAAGGAAACAGGTCCAGCGTTGCTATACCTTGAGAGGAGAATCCTATAGATGCGCCCAATCTTCCCATCCATTTAAATCCAGAGATTAACGGTGAGAGCGCTATCGCCAAAGCTCCCAGACCTCCAGCCACAAAAGGCCGGGTTATCCCGGGATAAGCCAGCGCTATAGAAACACCTATGACATGCAGTATTCCAAAGAACACGAACATCTCCGGGAAGAGGACATAAGTAACTGCTGTTATAGCCATTCCCAGTCCAAAGATGTACAGCGCTCTCTTGAGGTATTTCCAGACTCCCCTCTCCTCCCAGTTATCCGGATTTGCCTTTCTGAACCGATTTATAGAGAGCGTCAGAGATATACCCGCTATGAATAGAAACATGGAGGCTATGAACCGTGGGAAGAGGTACTGGTAGAGCCAACCTGATGATACTGTATAGATACCGAAAATATCCAGTGTCTTGGACCAGTTGAAGAACAGCATCAGAATGAGCGCCACACCTCTACCTGCATCGACCTCCCAGAGTCTTTCCATACTTCCAGGTTCCTGCTCCAGATTTTTATTTCTATACAACCCTTTCTCCTACAGAGATGACACGGTGGCTGGTGACTGCTGGTATAGCGCTGATATTTCTTGGAGTGATCCTGGTGATAGCTGGAGGCATCTCCTCAAAATCAACAGATGTAGAAGGTGGAGGAGTCATATTTATAGGACCCATACCGATAATTTTCGGTTCAAGCAGAAAGATGGCGTTGACCGCAGGTCTTATAGGTGCTGCAGTATTTTTGTTCTTCCTCTTTAGGTACTGGGTCTAACCTAGGTCACTGACTGTCGTTTGAATGGAAATTATACGAGTCCCCACCAAAGGTTTCTTGGAGGGTGTACTCGTTTGATACAAGGGCTCTTGCGGCTTCCCGGGGTTTTCCTCCTTTCCTGAGAGCTTCTTCCAGGGTCCTTCCCTGTAGATGATCCATGAATCCCGGTTCGTACGTATCTCCGTTTGATAGTTCCGTGTTGTAGAAATTGTCCACGGCATCCAAGATCTCTCCATAACTTATTGAGTCTCGAATGCTTTCCTGTCTATCTCCATCGCTGTGAAGAGAAAGGTACTCTTCAAACCTCTTTTCTCCCCCTAGGAGGCCAATCATGTCAAGGAAGAGATCCTTAAACTTCTCTTCAGCTTCTTCAAGCTCTTCCGTTTCCTCTGCTAGACCAGGCATCTTTATCCAGCCTACTAATTTTACCGAACTCTTTTAACTTTAGGGTAGTCCTTCTGGGCTTCGGAGATAAAGGAGCCTATCTCCCGACCTTATAATGCTCCAGGAACTCGTATACCCCGAAGCTGACCGCTATGAACCCTAGATAGATCCAGAAAAGCGAGAGATATCCCACCTGCACGTCATGCAGTACATCTACAAAGGTGACTGTCAGCCATGAGGCGATGGAGATAGAGCCGGATATGCCTGCCGCAAGCTCCCAGCCAGGGCTTAGATCTTTAATCCGGCCCGGTTTGATGGTTGAGATCATCTTCTGGGCTATAGGCCCTGCAAGGAACACACCGTTCAGTATTATGATGCCTATAACAGTCTGCATGAACATCATCTTTGTGGTTGGCGCTATAGCTTCATGGAATATGAATCCGACGCTCAGGAACTCTATTGCCAGACCTATCCATATCGCCTTGCTGATATCAGGTAGAACCGGATATATGTGCCTCTCGTATACCTCTGCACTGTTGGTTATGATGAGAAGATAGTCCAGAACGATAACTGTTCCCACTGTAAGTATGGAGTGCCAGCTGTGACCTATGAAGAACAGCTTCTCCGCGTTTAGACCTCCCTGCCACACAGGGAAGCTTATGATCACGGAGGATAGGAGCAGACCTATACCATAGAACCAACCCAACGATCCCTCAAAACTCTCTCTATCTACATAGCTGTAAAGCATCCCTCCGATATAGAACGCCAGCAGGGCCAGGAATACGGGGTTAAAGACGGCTACTGCATTCTGCGTCGACTCGAGTGTAGGAGCCAGGGTAATACCTTCATGGAGGTAAGGTATAAGAGAGCTCTGTAAAGCATCTATACCTGCGTTCCCTGTAGTAAGAACAGGCAGAAATCCGATGACATTTGAGAGCAGCGCTTCAAAGAAGCTGTACATCGATATACCTATCCAAGCCACAGCAGATACCAGGATACCCGCGGTCAAAGGCTTCTTCATCTTCTCCGATATCTGGAGAAAGACTCCGCCTTCCTCACCTAGGTGCTTGAGGTAGAAGTAGAGGCCCCAGAGACATGAGGCTCCTGTGAGCGCCAGCCCGGCCTGCCTGAGGAAGGAGAGTATCTCGAACAGCGTTATCTCTGGAAACATCTTCTATACCTCCATCAAGAACAGTATTACGCCTATACCGTACAACAGGCGGGTTGCAAGCCAGTAGTTGAAGTTTCCAACCCAGAAATCTGGAAGCCCTGCGAGTATCATTATGCCTGAGAGTGCAAGCACTATCCAGCTAGCCCTGATATCGATTCCTTTTTCCTTCATATCTTACTACCTCTTGTCTTTGATATATTCTTTTTTACATCAATTTTCTCTATGGTATATAGACTGTCTTTAGGCCGTTCCTTCTGTTTCTATTTACTCTATTAGTGATAAGTATCTTATTTTTATAAGGTTCGCTACTCCAGTTTTTATCTGTACAATGAATCCCCAATTTGAATATCTCAAAAAGGAGGTGAAGATAAAGTTTGAAGAGAGCGAAAGAGAACTTTATTTTCATGGCTGGAACCATACCAAGAATGTCCTAAGTGCGGTGGAGAAGCTTTCAAACCTTGAAGGCCTCTCCGGCTCTGAAAAACTG
>CAZWHR010000028.1:7183-9197 GCA_964633675.1 uncultured archaeon
CCTTTCACTTTCTAAACCACCCGTTTCGCGGAGAAAACTGGTTCTAAAGACCGCGGCTCTTGTCCACGACCTCGGATACCTTGAAGGAATGGAAAAACATGAGGAGAGAAGTGCAGAGATTTCAGAAGATCTTCTGCCAGATTTTGGGTACACGGAAGAACAGATTTCAAAGGTTAAGAAGATAGTAATGGCTACAGAGATGCCTCAAAACCCTGAGGAGCCCTATAGACATCTGAAGGAAATACTCTGCGACTCGGATCTCTCTAACTTTGGGAAGGAAATCTTCTTGAGGCGCAATGAACTCCTTTACAGGGAAAAAAGAGAGGACGGAGTGGATAAGTCAAAAGAGGACTGGTACAGGGACACACTGGAGTTGATGGAGAACCACAGTTATTTCACAGACTCCGCAAAGAAGCTCTGGGAAGATAAGAAGGAGGAAAACATGGAGAAACTGAAAAATAAGATGAAATAACTAGGTGTGAATTAAAAAGGATGGAAACCATAGTACTGTTTGTATGGCAGAACCCACTGTGATCTTCGGGTTTCTTGCAGGTCTTGTGTCCTTTCTATCACCGTGTGTGCTTCCTCTGATACCTGGATTCCTAGCATATGTCGCTGATACAACAATAGAGGATGACATGGACCGGATGAAGTTCTTCCTACATACTGTGTTCTTTGTACTGGGCTTCTCGCTGGTATTTGCAGTTCTAGGAGTAGTATTGAATGTCTTCGTTGCGGCAGGTTCTACGACACTCCAGACCTGGCTCTCAAGAGTTGCCGGTGCGGTAATAATACTTTTCGGACTTCAGATGACCGGACTTATAGAGATAAACCTATTTGAGAAGCGTTTCGACTTCATGCAGAGAACATCTATTGAACCAGGATATCTGACTGCAGTATTGTTTGGAGCCTCCTTTGCGGTAGGTTGGACTCCCTGTGTTGGACCTGTACTTGCAAGCACCTTTGCCCTGGCATCGGTACAACCTGCTTCAGCCTTCCTTATACTGCTTGCTTATTCCCTTGGTCTTGGAATTCCATTCCTGCTGGTAGGAATATTCCCACAGTTCGCCATTAATATTATTAGGAAGTATCAATCGCAGGCTGAAGTAGTGATAAAGATATTCGGATACCTGCTGATCTTCCTTGGAATACTGGTGTTCACACAGCAGCTTAGCCGTTTCGCAGCATTTACATCTATCCTGGGGGTGATAGGGCTATGATAGATGTGAGGAGGCCCTGGATGCTCTTGCTGATATTAATAATCGTGGTGGCCTCTGTGTTCTATCTTTCTCCTGATACCACTGAGGCAGATATTGTTCCCTCACAGCAGAACAGTACGAACATGTCGGGTCAGGAGGACAACGAGGCCAGGATAGCGGAGAAAAAGACTCAGTATGAGTCTGCCAAGAGGCTTGTTTCTCCGGAGGGATACATAAATGCGGAGAGAGTTTCCCTCCAAGATCTGGTCTCCGACAAAGTAGTTCTGATAGACTTCTGGACCTACAGCTGTATAAACTGTCAGAGGACCTTCCCATATCTCAGGGACTGGTACCGGAAGTACAGGGATTACGGCTTGGAGATAGTGGGAGTCCACACACCGGAGTTTGCGTTTGAGAAGAAGAGGGAGAATGTTTTGTCCGCAACTAGACGTTTTAACATCACCTGGCCTGTAGTTATGGACAATGACTATGAGATATGGAACCTCTATGGGGTTAGGGCCTGGCCGACCAAGTTCCTTATTGGGCCTGACGGATTCATAGTCTACAGGAACATCGGTGAGGGAAGCTATATGAAGACAGAGAGGAAGATAAGGGAGCTTCTGAAGGAGAACGCCAGACTCAAAGGAGAAGATATTAATCTTCCGCCTATGGATGGAGAGGAAAAGATGCCCGACTTCCGGAGGATAGAGACACCTGAGATATATTTCGGCAACTTCAGGAACGAAGGGCTAGTTCTCAACGTTGAATCAGGTAAAGGTATACAGGATCTTGAGGTTCCAGAGAACACCTACAGG
>CAZWHR010000029.1:0-7001 GCA_964633675.1 uncultured archaeon
CCAGTTCCAGACTGTCACAACACAGAGATAAACCCACCCCCAATTGAGTATCAAGTAACAAGTGTAAAACACCATCAAAAAGGTGGTGAGATGTATAAGACAGACCTAAATGTTGGTCTATGGGTAGATGAAGACAAAATAACTGCAACTAGTGATATGAAGGAACAATAAATATATTTTCGTTATGCCTTTAAAAAATATTGATACTAAAGAAAGTAGTGATGATTCTTCTAGACAATTTAGTAGACTACAGAGATTAGAGGTTGCGTGGATAGAGAAAACAGAACCACATACTAAAGGAGAAGACAAAAATAAACATATAGTTAAGGTTAGGAATAAAGATGAAGAAATAATAGATTGTCAAGTAGCAACGACACATCATGGAAGTGTGTATATTCCACCAGAGGATTCACAAGTCTTAATTGGATATAGAGAAGACCAGATACCAGTTGTTCTACATAGTCTATATCCTTTTAAAGAAGATGAAGATAATGTTCCATCATATGAAGTTGGTGAAGTAAAAATTGGACACCCGATAAGTGGTGCAGAAATATATCTTAACAAAAACGGTGAACTAAAAATACAAGACGATCACAACAACAGAATAGACACATACCAAGATGGAAAAATAGCTATAGAAGACAATGCTGGAAGTAAATTAATAATGGATGATGGAGACATTATATTGAAACCAATAGGTAAAGCATATCTTGGTGAAAAAGGACAAGGTAACAAGATAGCACGTAAAAATGATAAAATAATTGTTACTGGTGTATCAAGTGGAGATCAAGATATAGATGGATATATAGAAGAAGGTGGACAACACGAATCAACATAGTACATAATATTTTTATTATATTTATATTTTTTAAATTAAAAATGAATTCAAACGATTCTGTATCTATTGATAAAATAGATGAAATACGTAATAGTGAGAAAAACCATGTAGAATGGGATGGGTTTTATATGAAGGGTGGTAGTGGTAACGATAAATATATGCTTAGTGGTAAAGATGTTTTACCACATCCTAAACACCAACAAGATGCTAGTTCTAAACTTATAAATGTGAATTTACGTGTTGGTTTTGGGATTAAGAAATATCAGTTTTTAGAGATTAAAGATGAAACAATAGAAGATAGTGAAATTGTTAGTGATACATTTATAAGTTTAGAGAGGGCACGATAGGTTATAGATTTTAATTTTATTTTTTTTCATTCTAAAATGGTAGAATATCTACGTGACTTAGATGTGGATGGTGAAGACATACATCTTGATTCTACAAATGATCTTGCACTTTCAAGTGGTATAGAAAATCTTGAACAATCTACACTTTTAAGTGCTAGAAATGCTACAAAAGACCTTATTGGTGAACCAATAAATGCTAACAGTATTCGTGAACTTGAAGAAGTATTAAGAGGAATACTAAATAATGATCCACATATAGATACTGTCATAGATGTATCTCTTACAAACATAGAGGAAGAAGCGGATCTTATAGAAGTAGATATTAAACTTGTAGATAATGAAGAATTCACTATAGAACTTAACAGACCAGAAATATAATACAGTTATTTTTTGTTTTTGTTTTTATTTTAGAATTTCAGATATTTATGTTAAAATTTAATAGGGTGATTTTTAATGCCTTTTGTTGATGGTGATTATGTTCCTAAAGACAGTGATGAAATTAGGGATGATATAATTGAGGAATTGAAAGATAGGTTTGGTGAAGATATAGATACTACACAGTATAGTGTTTTTACTACTATTTCTACTGTTCTTGCAGAGGTTTTACATGAAAATCAAGAACATTCAATGAGTGCATTACATGATGCACGTTTTCTTGAAACAGCAGAAGGTGAAAATCTAGAAAAAGTTGTTGAAATACTTGGTATTGACCGTAAACCTTCACAGAAAGCTACTGGTATACAGAGATTCATAAGTGAAGACTATGTTTCTAAGTCATACAAAATACAAACTGGTACTACTGTACAGACAAATGATACAAACCCAATAACTTTTGAGACAGTAGAACCAGTAAGTCTTCATTTATATGATGATTTTGATGATGGAGATATAAATGAATATAATGGAGATACATCAAGTTTTAATGTACAATCCACAACAGCAGAAAGTGGTAGTGCACTAAAATCAGATCAAACAGACAATGTAAAGATATACGATACATATAAAAATATACGTGTAGGAGAAAAATTCAGATATAACGTATATATTCCAACAAATGGTATAGCAGAACAACTATTTGCTGTACAAGATAGTGATAGCTATTATCGTATAGTTCTTGATTCTAATAATGGAACACACAAGATAGAAAAAATAGAAGATGGTAGTGTCACAACTCTTATTTCTAACAGTGTATCTATACCGAATGGTAGTTGGATTACAAACGTCATAGATTGGAAACTACTTCAAGACAACAATAAAATCATATCAAAAATAATAGACAGTGGTGGATCAGAAGTTCATAGTCATTCAACACTAGATGATACATTTTTAAAGGGTGGTTTTGGATTTGGTAGTGGGGATGGAAACACAAACAAATATTGGGATACTCTTCACTCAAAGGAGGTTTCTGTAAAGATACGTGCTACAAGCGGGGGTAGTAGCGGTAATCTTGGTGCAAAAACACTTACTGTAATGCCAAGTCCACCAGTAGGTGTGGATTCTACAACAAATCCAAAAGTTACTGGTGATGTAAGATATGTAGACCTAAATCGTGATCCATTAACTGTTGGGTTAAATGAAGAAACAGATGAAGAACTACGTAAACGTGCAGATGAAATAACAAGTATTGGTGCTTCTGCAACAGAAAATGCAATATATAGTAATGTATATGATCTTGATGATGTTGTAGGACTTGATATAGAACAAAACCGTACAGAAGTTGATAACACTGGAAGTGGTGGACTTCCACCATATTCATTTGAGCTAATTGTTCATGGTGGTGCTAAAAAACAAATAGCTAAAGCAATATTTGAGAAAAAATCAATTACATCTCGTACATATGGTGGTGCAAATGGAACAAAAAAGACATATGATGTAACTTCAAGTGTCAGTGGAGAAACAGAAACAATACAGTTTTCACGTCCACCAAAAGTGGATATAGACCTAACTATAGATATTGTATATGATAAAAATGGATATATCGGTAAACAAGCAATAAAAGACAAAATAACTGAATATATAGGTGGAACAAACACAGAAGGTGTAGATATAAATGGAACACGTGTAGGTGAAGATGTATATATAGACAAACTAAATGACATAATAGTAGGTGAAGACACTGGTGTTATAGGTATAGGTAGTATATCTACAACACCATCCATTACAACTGACTCAGATGGTTTAGAAGTTGTCTCTATAGCTTCAAATGAGGTAGCAATTACAAATGCAAGAGATGGAAGTATAACAATAAATGAAACAGAACAATAAAAGTTAAAATATAATCTATAGATTTACGATTAAAATTGTATTTATATTTATTTTTTAAGATATGACTGTAGAAATAACTGACTATAATGAGATAGAGATACCAGATTTTGGTGATAAATGGTATGAACCATTTATTAATAATTGGGAAACAATAGATAAGTTGTTGATTAAGAGTGAATTGAAAACAAATCTTCCAAGTGCTGGAACGAAAGATAGATTATTTCTTGCTAAAGACGAAAACCAACTATACAGAGATGATGGGAATAAATGGAATCCTAAACTACCACAATCAACAGAAGTAACAAAGAGTGGGGATGGTAGTCAGAAAGTATTTCAACTAAATCACAATTTAGATGTGAAACCATCAAATGCAGATGTAACACCTAAAAGTGCAGATGCTTCTGGTGACCATTATATATCAGATATAACAGATACATATATAGAAGTAACATATATTAATGCACCAGCAAGTGCTACAGACAATGTAGTTTTAACTGTTACTACATATCCATAGATTTTATATTAGGTTTTAAAAAATGGGTAACATAACTGATGTCCAACAAGTATATGGTTTTGGTGAAGGTGGTTTTGGTGAGGGTGGTTTTGGTGGAACACTACCATTAAACAACATAACTGACGTACAAGATAACTGGTATAACTATGGTGTAAAGATAGGTGAAGAATCAAACATATACAAGTTAATGAGTGGTCTTGTATCTGAATACTACCATATAGATATAAACCTTGAAGAGATATACAGAAACAGTTATTTAAACAATGCAAGAGGGAAAACACTAGACCGTATAGGTGAAATAGTTAACTGTAGAAGGGAACTTAGTGAATTAGATGATAGATACAGAAAACGTATAAAAATATATGGTGCAAAAACTATAGCAAAAACAACATATAATGATTTTGCTAGAATTGTATTAGATATACTTGGATGTGATAAAGACCAAGTAGAAATATTTAATGATTTCACTAGAGCTGATTCAACTGTATTTGTGCATACATATAAATCAATAATAGATGAATCATATTTCACAAAAAGTGAAATCACAGACCTACTGTTAGACGTAGTACCTGCTGGACATACAGTTATAATAGAAACATATGGAGAATTCAGACTTGATTCACAAGACTACACACCAGCACCTGACACTGGACTTGTTAGTGATACAGACACAACTGGTGGAGATATAAGAGGAAGCTAGACAGACAAACAATAAATAAGTATTTAATTATTTAAGAATATTATATTTTATTTTTAAATTCTATATTTTTATAAATTATTTCTTGATTTTTTATGACTGATTTAACTAATCATTTTGAACAGTGGGGAGATAGTGGTGTTGAACCTACAACAGATCCAGATGGTTCTGTAGATAACTATAATGGTGGAGATAATGTATTTGCTAAACATTTTGATTTTTTATGGCATGAACAATATGAGACGACACAGTTACTTATAGATGCAATACTTGATAGAATACGTGATCTTCATGGAGATCTTGTTCTTGATGGATTAAAATGTACAGAAGGATCTAACAGTCTAGAAGTAGATGTAGGTTCTTCAAGTGGTGCATATGTAGATGGACAATTCACTGGTAGTGTATCATCTACAACTATATCTCTTTCTTCTAATGGTAGTGGTTCTACACGTACAGATACTATTTGGATGGATGAAGATGGACAGATAGGGAAAAATGAAGGATCTACAACTGTATCAAACAGTGGTCACCACAAGATAGCTGAGGTTGATGTAGACACAAATGACAATATAACAATACGTAATAAAGCACATGATAATGTACATCTAACAACAAGTGAAAATTCACCAGATAATCCAGTAAAAGGTGATATTTGGTATGATAAAACAGAAAACCTACTTAAATCCTATGATGGTAGTAGTTGGGGTAGAGTTTTAGATATAGAAAAAATAGAAGATACAATAAATCAACTTTTATCTGCTGGATCAAACATAGACATAAGCTATAACGATAGTGATGACACACTAACTATTAGTGCACCAAATGAACAAATAGAAGATGTAGTAAATCAGCTTTTAAGTGCTGGTAATGGAATAAATGTTTCATATAATGACAGTGGAGACACATTAACTATTTCTGTAGATCTCAGTGATATAAATGTTGAAAACCTACCCACAAGTGGTGATAAATGGAATTCGTTTAAGATTGATGAAAATAAAAATGTTATAACATCAAAAGATATACTTCAACCATTTGGGGATAGTGTAGATGGATCTATAACTGATTCATCAAACAAAACACGTGGTGGTGTATTAAGAACCTCAGATTACACACTAGAAGCTGGAAATACACTATCTATAGATAAACTGCTTATCATACATGCACAAGATAAAATAACCATCAATGGAACAATAGACGCAAAAGGCTCTGGTGGTGTTGGTGGTTCTGGTGGGAGTTCAGATTCAGGAGGAAGTGATGATGCTGGTGATGGTGGAGATGGAGAAAACGCTATAATACGTCCAACTGGTACTGGTGGTTCTGGTGGAAGTGGTGGTAGTTATGATGGAATATCTGGTGGAAATGGTGGAGATGGTGGAGACGGTAAAGATAGAGCTATAAAATATGAAGAACAATTTGAATATCTACCCACTGTATCAATATATACACTAATAAGAGAAACATCACTGTCACCAAAAATTGGTGCTGGTGCTGGTGGGGGTGGTGGTGCAAAAAGTCATGATGAATTTGAAATTGATAATGTTAGTGGGGCAAATGGAAACTACCCAAGTGGTGGTGGGGGTGGTGGTATACACCAAAATGTTGAAGCCATACCATCTGGTAGTGCTGGTGGTAACGGTGGTGGTGCAATAATACTATGTGCACCAACAATAGAGATAAATGGAACAATAGATGCTAGTGGAGAAGACGGTGAAGATGGTGTAGATGATGAACATGCTGGTAGTGGTGCTGGTGGTGGTGGAAACGGTGGACTTATAGCATATATATACAGAAACACAATAGATAGATCATCAGCTATAGAAAATGTTTCTGCTGGAAGTGGTGGTGTTGGTGGAACAGACACAACAGATGGAGATTCAGATGGTGGTGATGGTGCAAATGGAGAAAGTGGATGGATAAAATCTTTCCAAATATAAAATAAATTAATTTTTCTATAAATGACTGAAATATCTAAGGCACTACTTTTAGATGTCATAGATGGAGACACTATAGAGGTGTTAAAGAAACACACAAATAGTATATTTGAAGTTGACACTATACGTCTGAAAGGTGTTGACACTGCTGAAACTTATGGAGTACCACATATGAGTAGAGAATATAAAAAAGGAATAAAACAGAAAGGATTTGTTAAAAAACACCTACCTAAAGAAAAAGACATACATCTTAGAGAACATAATTATCCCATAACTGTAAAAGAATATAATACTGGTAGTTTTGGTCGTACAATAGCTCAAATAGAACATGATGGTTTAAACATAAATAAAATACTTAAAAAAGAATTTGATGTTTAGATCTCTGTTTTATACGTATATTTTTTATTTT
>CAZWHR010000029.1:7101-9077 GCA_964633675.1 uncultured archaeon
AGAGTGAAAAAGAAAGAGAGAAAGAATCACAAAATTAAAATGAAAAATATAATAATAAATGAATTAGTGTGTTAAGTTTTAACCCACTATATATTGTATGTGTAACCAAAACTATTATATAGAAGAAGGGTATAGTTATAGGTAGATATTAATGGGAGAATCAAACTCTAAACAAAACACAAAAAATATAAAAAACACACCAAATCCCAAAAATAGACCAAAACAACAAAAAACACTAACAGAAGGTAAACCAAAAAACACAGAAATAAACATAGATGTAAACAGTTTAGAGAGAGAACACATAGAAGTAGACGGACAAGAACTACGTTTCTATACACCAAAAGATGAAGAAGACGACCTAATGCTTCCATCAGTCACAACAATACTAAATTATAAAGACACACCAAACAAAGACAAAAACATAAAAAAATGGGAAAACAGAAACAACGGAAAAAAAGGAAACCCAAACTACAAACACATAAAATTCTACAAACAAAAACGTGGAACACTAATACACCACAAACTACTGAAAAAACTAGGTGAAAACCCATTCGGAAAAGAAGAAAGACAGGCAATTAGAGGACTACACAAATACAGCACAGACTATGATGTAGTATATAGTGTATTATTAGACAAAAGTGAAAAAAAAGTAAGTCAAATGCACAACAAATATGACTACCACCACAACAAAGACAAAGACGACAAATACACAATATCATCAATATACAAAGAAGACCTAGAATATTGTGAGGCAATATTTAACAAAATACTCAAAGAAAAAAACCTACTTGTTGAAAACCCAAATAGTGAAAAAGTATACCTAACAGAAAACGTAATCGAAATAGAAAAATTCCTAGCTAACACACACCCACACTATGCTGGTACTTGTGACCTAATATATGAAGCAAGTAACAACGACATAGTGCTAGCAGACCTAAAAACAACAAGTGGAATACGTGACCACTATAGAACACAACTAAGTGCATACTCAAACGCAACAAAATACGACATAGACAGAAGAGAAATATGGTGGATGAATCCAGATACAAAAAAATGGAAGATAGAAAAATGTAGCAAATGGAATAAAAAACCACAAAAAAGAATGTCTGAGTTTTCAGAACTAACAGAAAAATTCCGTCAAGAATATGGAGATAAAATATAAGAATGAAAATAAAGACCAAGATAAATATAAAAACAAACACAATAAAATACAAAAACCAATAGATAGAGGGACAGTTAGGAATAATCCAACATATTCAAAAAAAGGAAAATGTACAAGGTGTAGTGAAAAAAACCAAGAAGGTATACTGTGGACTTGTGGATGGGAAACAGTATGTGACAACTGTATGACTGTATGGTTAGATTTTGAACCAACAACACCATATTCAATATACAAAAAACAGATAGCAAAAAAATACAAAACACAACAACAAAACAAAAACACACAATCAAAAAAAGAAATAAACAAAACAGAATGGTATATATGGTGGAAACGTAGTGACAAAGACGAAAATACAGACAAAATAAAAAACTAATTTTAAAATAAAAATAATTGAGTGCTCATAGCTCAATGGCAGAGCACCACTCTTGCATAGTGGAAGCTCTCGGTTCAAATCCGAGTGGGTACACAATCAAAAAAATTCAAATATCACTCCTAGCGTATGGGGAATGAGGTAATTTGGTTATCCCACTGTGTTTGGATCACAGAGATGATGGTTCAAATCCATCTTCCCCAATAGAAAACTATGCCATGTCATTGTATTAATTGTGGATTTAAAGTTGACTGTGGAAATACAATCTGTCCAAGATGTAATAGTAGAACTGGTAGTTGTGAAGTAGAAATTGTAGAATCTACATATAACAACATAAAAATGTAGAAATTACACATATAAAAAACATACACAATCTATAGGGGTGTTTTGGTACGATATACCCCACATTATAGCACCCAAAAGTGGTAAATCCTCTATTCTATA
>CAZWHR010000030.1:0-9074 GCA_964633675.1 uncultured archaeon
AGAGAAATCCACAGAAGTTTCCCGGGATTTCCTTGACAGGGAGGAGAAAAAAGAGCTGAAGGAACTGGCGGACAAGGTTAAAAATGTGCTTGGAAGCCCTACAGAGCAGTGCAAGCGCCTGGCAAACTGTGTAAGGAAGGGGACTGCCTTCCACCATGCAGGCCTGGTCTCACAGCAGAGATCCCTTATAGAGGACGCCTTCCGGGACGGCCTGATAAAGAGCATATCCGCAACCCCTACCCTGGCGGCAGGAGTATCTCTACCTGCGTTCAGGATAATCATAAGAGATGTGAAGCGCTACACCAACTCCGGGCTGGACTACATACCGACTCTGGAATATGAGCAGATGTCTGGGAGGGCTGGAAGACCCGAACACCACTCTGAAGGCCAGGCGATAGCTGTAGCAAAGAACCAGGGCATGAAGGAGGAGATACTTGAGAGATACATCCTGGGAACCTCCGAGAAAATCTGGTCCAAACTTGCGGTAGAGCCTGTACTCAGGATGCACACCCTTTCCCTGATAGCCACAGGGTTTGTGACGGACATGGAACAGCTTGAGAGCTTCTTCTCCAAGACTTTCTACGCCCACCAGTACGGAGACCTGTCGGAGCTCAACGAGAAGCTCAAAGGAGTCATAAGAAAGCTTGCGGACTACGGATTCCTTGACGAAGATAACGGATTTGATGCTACAAAGCTGGGGGAAAGGGTTGCAGAGCTCTACATCGATCCTTACTCCGCTCACCACATGCTTCGGGCGATAGAACAGAACAGAGGCTCCCTATCCGACCTGGGGCTTCTACAGGCGGTATGTGGAACCGTTGAACTTAAACCTCTGCTTAGAGTCAAGGAGGATGAGGTATCGGATCTGGAGGAAGTGCTAGAAGAGTCTCGGGAGAGCATCCTTACCGAGATACCTGAGCCCTGGGACAACTACAGGTATGAATCCTTCCTTGAGAGCTTTAAGACAGCATTGATGCTGAAGGCCTGGATATCCGAGAAGGACGAGGACTGGATGATGGACCGGTTCAACGTGACTCCTGGAGGCATACGCGCAA
The DNA here is from genome assembly GCA_964633675.1 of uncultured archaeon. Lineage (GTDB taxonomy): Archaea > Nanohalarchaeota > Nanosalinia > Nanosalinales > Nanoanaerosalinaceae > JAXINT01. The sequence continues at coordinate 1,056 of CAZWHR010000030.1, forward strand.
AGGTCGAGAGCTGCGACTGGCTCCTCTATGCTTGCGAGGAAATGTGCCGTTTGAAGGGCGAGGAGGAAGAGATGAAGACCGCCTCTAAGCTAAGAACCCGGGTCAAGCATGGCATTGAGGAGGATCTGGTGAGACTGGTTAGGTTCAAAGGTATTGGAAGAGTAAGAGCTAGGCGCCTGTTTGACTACGGGGTGGAAGATGTCTCCGACATCAGAGACATAGGCTTCACCAGGCTGAAGAAGATGGTCGGCGACCGCACCGCCAGAAGATTAAAGGAGGAGGTCGGTGAGGAGAACCTGTTCGACAAGGAGAATGTTTTGGACTACTTCAAGGAGGAGAACTAGTTCCGGACCACAGGATTTATAAACATGCATATCTAACATACTGGTCTGCATGTCTATTTTCTATAGGACGGACGGAAGAAGGCTCTGGCAGGATCGGCCTGAAAACCGTTTTGTTTGTCTTAGTCCTTGAGGAGATAGAATCAAGAAGTGATAGATTATGCCTTCCAACCAGATAAATACCCCAAATTCCATAGCTACAGTCCAAAATACTCAAACAACACAAAAAACCACACGGACGAAGACTGCTGGAAACTCCTCTAAGGATTCTGAGGAAGAAGGAGAAGAATCCGGGAATGTGAGCCTGGAATGTCCTGATTGTGGAGCCTCTGAATTTGAGGAGGACCAGAAGAAGGGAGAGCTCCTATGTTCGGACTGTAACCTGGTTCTGGATCAGGATCGAGTGGATGACTCTCCTGAATGGCGTGCGTTCAACGAGGAACAGAGGGAGGAGAAGTCTCGAGCTGGTGCACCTCTAACCTACAAGAGGCACGACATGGGAGTGTCCACAAATATAGGTAAGGGCTCTGGAGAGCTCTACAAAGTCTCCGGAAAGAAGAGAGCCCAGTATTACAGGATGAGGAAGTGGCACAACCGTCTTACGAAGTCAAAGGACAGGAATCTAGGATTTGCTCTTTCCGAACTTAACAAACTAATATCAAGCCTCAATCTCCCCAAATCTGTGCACGAGGAGGCAGCCAGGCTCTACGAGAAGGCTGTCGACAAGGGCCTTGTGAGGGGTCGTTCCATGGAGTCCGTAATTGCAGGTATACTATACACGGTTGCAAGAAACCAGGGAACTCCTAGGACTCTGGACGAGATACACAAGGAGTCTGGAGTCGACAAGAGAGAGATCGGAAGGACCTACAGGTATGTAGCAAGAGAGCTAGACCTGAGGATTCTTCCTGCAAGACCTCAAGACCATATCCCGAGGTTTGCTGGAAAGCTGGATCTCTCGGGCGAGGTACAGGCCAAGGCAAGGAAGATCATACAGAAGGCTAGAGATGAGAACATGTTATCCGGTAAAGGACCTACAGGCATAGCTGCTGCAGCTCTATACATCGCTGCTGTACTTAAGGGAGCCAGGAGAACGCAGAGAGAAGTAGCGGACATCGTAGGGGTTACCGAAGTGACCATCAGGAACCGCTACAAGGAACTGGGTGAAGCACTGGGTATAGAAGAGGAACTCAGCGACAAGAAGGAGTGAATTATCCGGTGTTTAGCCGGATAGTGTCGATATCCCTGTCCATCTCCTCCAGCTTTAGCCGAACCCTTTCCAGTTTTTCCTTTAGTTCTTCTAAATCTTTCTCCATCTTCTGGAGTCTTTTATCTGACATAGTTTAGGGTTAGGGATTCAAATATTAAAAAGGAAGGCATCACAGCAGCAAGTATCTTAGCGCTAGAATAATACCGCTGTAGAAGGTTAGCCCCAGTATAAATGCCAGAGGATGGCCTTCATCTCTAAGTGCGATAGAGTCCGATATGGAGACATACAGGAACATCCCCACTATCAGTCCAAGAATTGAATGGAAGTATAGAGGCGTTATGCGAACTATAGAAGCAGCGAAGACTCCTAGAACTGAAGCCGACCCTAGAAAGAACTTTACCCAGCCTATATTAAGCACGTCCTCATGTAGCTCTTTAAGGGACAAGCTACTGAATGCTGTGTGAAGAAGTACAGGGCTGAAGAACAGAACTGCATCTACAAGGCTCCGAGTAGCCAACCTGTAGAGTAGGATACCTAGAGCGATGTAATATATGAAAATAGATGCTGTGTGGAGTTCTCTGAAGTCCTCTCTTAGTTCATCTACATGGCTGTCATGGCGGTATATCATCACCTCCATGAGATGCATGGCTGAGAATCCTAGCATACCGAAGACAAATATTTCAGTACCCAAAACAGGTATACCTTCCTGAAACTCCGGTAAGAGCTGGAGAAATACATAGGAGACGGTTATACCTGCTGAAGTTGATGCAAGCCACAGGTTTGTGTCCAGAATCTCATTTATCTCCTCTCCTGCAAAATGGCTGATTCCTAGAAGTGCCGCAAGCAGGATTGAAAACCAGAATACGGAGGCCATTATATCTCAGTTCCCAATTGTGAAAGCCTAATTTAATAGGCTTTCTACTTTGAAGGGAATAAGTTTAGCCTTGAAAGAGAGGTTCTCTTAAGTTATTCCTATTCGGTAAGGGGAAATGTTAATAGGTGGGGATATCACATTTGTATCTAGAGAGGTATATCAGCTATGGAACTGGAGAAAATTGCTTTAATAACTATGCTAATTCTCTTTGTCTCCGGATTAGTGGTGGCGCAGTCCTACAGCTTCAACGGCTCCGAACCCCGATTCCTGAAGGATATAGGTCCTAAGGATCCTAGATTGGATAATCCCTGGGCTGCGCTGGCTGTGACTCTCGGCGTTGGAGCAATACTTTACGTGGGTTTCAAGAATATTGACAGCATGAATGATGAAGAAACCTGAGTTAGCTATCTAATCTATAGCGAAGAAGGAGAATCTCACAGCTATATAGAACACGTATAGCAGTATGAGATAGACCCCACCCTTCCATCCGAGCTTCCTGTCTGAGAAGAACAGTAGATAGGCCAGCAGGAGAGCTGCAGTGACTGTCTCCATGGGTAGATCCCAGAGAACTAGCGGCCTTGGAACCCAGTAGGTAGAGAGCAGAGATCCGAACCCTATGGCTAGAAGAGGGTTGGTTATATTACTACCGATAAGAGTACCTAGAGATATGCCCTCTGCCCTGTGCCTCAATCCCTGGACTGCTGTGAAGAGCTCAGGGAATGCAGCAACCACTCCTACAGACACAACACCTATAATAGAGCCTCCCAGACCTGTTACCTCTACTATTGTTTCTACCACTTCAAGTATTATATGAGCGGATCCCAGAACCGCAACCATGGCTGTAAGTGCCACGAATATATCCCGGCCTATGTTCTCTGACGGTGTGTTGGTGCTCTCTAGTCTGTCATCTCTGGTATAATAGAGGAAGTACATGTAGGCTATGAAAGAGCCGAATAGGACTGCTCCGTCCAGCCTGGACAGTATACCGTCCCAGGCGAGTATCATTGTCATCAGAGTGGTTGCTATCATGGGCAGATAGTCCTTTTTGAGGAAAGTCTCTGTGAACTTGAACTCTTTCTTTCCTCTGAGGAGCATAGAAGTAAGGATCACTATACCCACTACCAAGGTCTGCTGGACAACATCTGAACCTATATTGGCTCCTAAAACGGTGGATGAACCGATAGCGTAGTCAAGGGTTCCTCTTAGTATATTTATAGATGCTATGCTGTGGGCAGCTATCTCAGGGAGGCTTGTACCTATAGAAACGACTGACATTGCTATAAGGACGTCAGGTATATTGTAATATGCAGCTATCGAGGTGGTTTTCTCCACCACTTTCTCAGAACCAAATACTAGGACGAACGTAGAGATGGTTCCTATTACTATCTGTAGGCCCAGTCCAAGTCCTAGAACCATGTTGTTTCTACCCCATGTTACTGTCTTTAGGAAAACAGGTTTAAACATTTGAGCCCCATAATCCTTTAACATGAAATTCCTGGTATTTTCGCCTCACCCGGATGACCTCGACTTTGGCTGTGGGGGAACCCTTGCAATGATGGCGGATAGAGGCCACAGCATCCGGGCGTGCATAATATCAGACGGCTCTAAAGGCGGGGACAGCGATATATCTACCGATAAAATTGTTGGAAAGAGGAAGAGAGAACAGCAGGATGCCGCTGAAATACTTGGTGTAGAAAAGCTACACTTCTTTGATGAGAAGGACGGGGAGTTAGAAAATACAAGGTCTCTCAGATCTAAAATAGTGGAGAAGATAAGAGAGGAGAAGCCTGAAGTGGTCCTGTCATTTGACCCTGCGAACAGAGCATTTGAGAACAGGTATGTAGCTCATAGAGATCACAGAGAGGTCTCCAGAGCGGTTTTTGACTCAGTCTCCCCTGCAGCCAAAAACGGCAGCTACTTCCCGGAGCACCTTGAAAAAGGTCTTGAAACCCATAAAGTGGACGAGATGTGGTTCTTCGGCTCCCGGAAACCCACCAAGAGGGTGGATATAACAGACACCTTTGAGAGAAAGCTTGAAGCTATACTGTCGCATGAGAGCCAGATAGAAGATCTTGAGGAGCTTAGAAAGACAGTTGAGAGGAAGGCATCCAAGGTAGGGGGAGATGAATTTGAATATGCGGAGAGCTTCAGGGTCCTAGAGGTTTGAAGATTTTCTCTGTCTATTCGGTCTTGTTCCAGCCCTGTTCTTTCAGCCCTGATATCTCACAACCGTTTTTAGCCCGATAGGTAAAGTCTGATTTATGCGGACAGGTCATCTCCTGGATCTGTTGTGTGCAGACACTGTCCTCTGCGAACTTCTGAGCTATCCCTACGTCTTCCTCACATTTCTCGGTTTCTGTAGTTTCTTTTACTTCTCCTATCCGGAACTGCCTGATTATATCCAGAGTCTTCTCCTTGTCTATATAATTTCTTATCCTTAAGGTCCAGTTGCCATCCTCTAACTGTATATTGTGCTTTATAGGCGCGTGGGCTGCAGTGCAGTTAGATCTTATACGCGAAGGCATACCCTTTTTCTGGAACAGATAGGAGACAGACAATATATGGTTCTCTTCATCTATCTCTGCACTTCTGTATGCTTCATATGTGAATGAAGGTATTTCAACTAATCCTTCTATCTTCACTTCTTCTCTACCGCCTTTCACACCGAAAGCTGTCTTTGCATCGTCCACACACAAAGTCTTCACCGAGAAGCTGTCGTTTATCTTTTTCTTGGTATCTTCCTCATTCTTCTGGCTCTCGTTCGGAGCCTGGACACTGTTTCCTATCTTCTCCCCTTCCTTCTTGGTATTTTCTTTACCTCCCTCTGGAAGTGCTGATATTACCAGGATTACAGCCACTATCGCTATTATCAGATAGGTGATATAGCTTGTTCTCATCTCTGTTTCACACCTCTATCTTATATGTCCGGTATTTAAAAATATGTCCAGCCAATTCTGGACTAAGTATGTGGCTGAACCGTGAGAAGCTTGAGACTCTTATAGAGGAGGAAGACCTGATCTCAAACTATCCCCACCTGGAGACCCAGATAACACCTAACGGCTTCGACCTTACAGTAGGGGAGATCCATCGTTTAGAAGACTCTGGAAAGCTTGACTTCTCCAACTCTGAAAGAGAGATACCCGAGACAGAACCTATAGAGCCGGAGAAGAAAGACCCTGAGGACGACTACGGCTGGTGGGAGCTCGAAGCCGGTGTATACAAGATAGTATTCAACGAGAAGGTGAAGGTACCTAAGGATCTGGTGGGGGTGATGGAGCCTCGCAGCTCTCTATTAAGGATGGGTGCCTTTACAGTAAACGGTTTTTGGGAGGCAGGGTTCGAAGGAACCGGAGAATGTCTCCTCAAGGTCGAAAACTCCGAAGGAATTGAAATCAAGGAGAACGCCAGAATATGCCAGATAGCCTTCACCGAAATGGAGGAGGTGGAGAAAGGCTACGATGGGCGCTATAATGCCTGATTTTTTAGTTTCTTATGGATTGAAGGATTCTCTGACCTAGCTCTCTACAGACCTCATACTCCACATCTCCTTCTAGAAAATCCTCAAGTTTTTCTCTAAATTCTTCCTCATGTTTCTCTTTAACCTCCTGGTTCAGAGGAAGGTTTGCCTGGAGTTTCTGACCGCCTTCCTTCCATCCCTCGGAGATGTACCAGTCCTTGTACCACCTGAAGCCTGCCTTCCACATCAGGAAGCCTACAGGTGTGGCAGGAGGAGGAACCTGGATGTTGAGCGCCCGACCAGTAATGTCATTATCATAGGCCACCATGACATGGCTCCCGGGCTCTAGAAACTCCGAAAAGATATTGAAGAGTTTCTGGACATCACTGCTGTAAGGATCTACATCGAAAAGCAGTTCTACCTCTATCCAGGGATCGATGTTTCTGGCTCCTGAAAAATAGGTTATCTTGGCATCTATATCCCCCTTTGAAACCTGGAAATAGGCCTTTTGATCTTCAGCACGGTTTCTATCTATCTTGAACCTGTCTTTCTCCAGTTTCTTCTTCAGATCTTCGGAACCTGCCATATAGAGATGGTGGGGAGAAAAATATTTTTAAGCTAAGGATGTTTAGAGATGTCTTTAGAATCATGATGAGGAGAACAGGTGTTTTACTTGCATTTGTACTTTTGACGACACTGATGGCCGGCTGCACAGCGCCTTCATATAGCATGAGTTCAGCGGAAAAGTGTGAAACAGATGTATCTGAGGCGCAGGAAGCTGCCGAAGGACAGATATGCACCCAACAGGTACAGCATATGGGCTGCCCGCACGACTCCAGCTTCAACTACACTGCGAAGAACGGCTGTGAGATATCCGCACTAGAACAGCGTGGCTGGACCTCTTCAGAATAGAATAGCGCAATAGAACCTTTGACGGGGTTAGAACCAACCCCCCTTCTTTCCTAGTTGTAGGATTTAGAAATCTTTTTCAGAAGCCCTATAATTTTTTCGTTCTGGTCTACAACCCTGTCCAGCTTCTCTTCCACACCCTTGTCTTTTGAATGGCTGTAGCTCTTCTTTCTTGAGCTTCTCTTATTTTTTCTACTTCTGCTCTTGCTTCTGCGCTTTTTTGAACTCTTTGAACTTTTAGACTCTTTCTCACTGCTGTCTCCAGAGCCTACCGGCATTCCCGGCAGGAAGGAGTTATCTTCCTCAGAATTTCCTTCATCCTCTTCTTCCCGGAGCTCAACTTCTCCTCTATCGTTGCTCCGGACATTACGGGATCTAATTACTTCTTTATCTGGCTTGAGTTCAACTTCTTCTTTTTCCTTACCTATAAGCTTATTTATGAAGTCCATTTTGTCTTTAACCTCCAAAAGCCTTCCTAGCCTGTAAAAAAAGAAAAAAAGAAATTAAGGAAGAAGACCTGCTGCTAATGGAGATATTATCTCCTTGCAGCTCTTACGTCTTCCCTCTGAATTGTCTTCCTCTTTGCATGCTTGGCGTGCTTCTTTGCGCTCTTAGCAAGGTCCATAGCCCTGTCCTCGATCTCGTCACGTAGGGCTTCAGCTGCCTTGTCAGAGACTCTTTCTCCGCCGGCACGCTTTAGAATCCTCTTCAAAGGTGCAAGTGGTAGTTCTGTCATGTGTTCTCACCTCCGTTTAGACCCTTTGTGGCTACTCCAATATTAAAGTTTCGGCTGTTTGCATGCATTTGCTGTCCCTTGGTCCTATCCAGACTTCAGATTTTCCAGCGGCAGGGTGTTGCGGACGTTGTTCTTTTCCAGCTATCTTTTCCTTGTCCACCTTACATCGAGATCTATCAGTTCGAGTTCTCCTGTGGAGGGGGCGCATGTCGATACAATAGATTCTACTTCTTCGCCGCATTTCTGTCAGATCCTATAGTACTGTATAGTTTCTGTATTCAGGTATTTTCTGAAAGATTAGCCGGGCTTCCAGCAGCTCTGCGGTAAGTGGGGGACTTCTGTTCCACGTCCTCTGTCTTGAGGAAGCTTTCGATCCTGTAGAATATCATGGCTCGCTGCCCGATTCGGAAGATCTACATAGTTCTCTAGAATTCCTGCCCTAAAAGAGTTTCCCGCTGACCTAGATCGAGAGAATCACTACAGGCGCAGTGCGGG
>CAZWHR010000031.1:0-8977 GCA_964633675.1 uncultured archaeon
GTGTAGAACAGGAAGACCTTCTGGTTAAGGTCGGATATGTCGCCCGTGGGTTCCTTGATTTCTTTGAGTCTTAAGCGCTTGCTGTCCGATACAAAACCTCTTACAGGTTGCTCTCTGTGCCTTATCTCGATGCAGTCCTTTCCGTGCTTGAAGTTGAGTTCCAGCATCCTCTGCACATTGTCATATGATACAAGATCCACTCTGCAGAGCACCTTTATGGACACGTCTCTCTCAACGAGCTCCTCTATACAGTCGTAGATCGCAACCTGGTCGTTTTCAAGGTTAAGGAAGGAAAGGTCTCCAGAGAAGATAAGTAGCTGGTCCTTGGAAACTTTCATGAACTCTCCGAGCTCTGACAGGTTTGTGTCTCCCTCATCGGTGGCGCGGTCAACTGTCGCTTTCTTCTTCTCGTCAGGGACATGCTGATATATGTCGAAGGCGGAGAAATTGTGCTTGTTGTTCCGGTTTTTGATCTGCTCCGCAAGCCTCTGCTGAAAGACAGTTCCCGCTCTCTCGTTCATCCCGGCCCAGTAAACTACTTTCAAAGCACCCCGTGTACCCTCTCTGAAGGTTCGCATGGCTATAGTTCCATAGTTCTCAGCTATCTCCTTCACATATCTGTCAGCGGTCTTCCAGCTCCTATCAACTAATTCCGCTATCTCCTGGACGTTCCTAGGCTTCTCAGCGACAAACTGTTCGATCTTCTGTATGGTGTCGGAGTCAAGCAAGTTCCAGCCACCTCTTGAGAAAATTACTTGCCAGTTTTTTAAGCCTTTCCAGTGTTCCAACACTATGGACAAAATCTGTATCCTGATGTTTAACACGAATGGAACTCCTATTGGTCTATAGAGATAACCATGGAAAACTACTTTGTGTTTGACCTTGACAGGACGCTAATACCTAACCAAGTATACTACAGCAAGGCAAGAGTAAGGCTATTCGAATATATCTATGAAAGGCTGCACGAAAAGGCACCCATGGATCCTGGAGACATAAACGACATATTTCACGAGGAGGACAGCGCTCTCTACAGGCAATGGAAACAAAGTGACAGTAAATACTCTCTAAGCAGGGAGAGGCTTCCAACAGCATTCCAGAATGTGTACAAAAGAGTTCTGAAGGAGGCAGGTGAGGAGCCAACTGCAGAAGAGCTGGACGAGGCCTACAAGATAGGTAAATCCATAGTAGAGACAAAAGAGGGCTACAGGAAGAGGGGTTTTATACCGGCTGCTGACAAGGTACTGGACTTCCTGGAATACAACAGAGACGAGCTTATGCTCCTTACAGCAGGTCCTGAAGAGGACCAGAGAAAGAAGATAGAAGGTCTGGGGCTTGAAAAATGGTTCGGAGACGATATCTTGATAGTAAAGGATAAACGGCCTGAACACATCCACAAACTCCTTGACTACCGGAACCCCGAGGACGCCTGGATGGTGGGAAACTCTCTGAACAGTGATGTTAGGACCGGGTTCAGGGCAGGTACCGGTGTAGTGTACATACCCAAGGAGAATCAGCTGGGTAAGCGCAACAGCATGGAGATCCCAGAACATCCCAGACTGTATGTGCAGTCCGATATAACGGACATCTTGAAGATATACGACAAACTTGACAGCTCTGGAGAAAATAGCTGCCTTGAGAAGGTGGGTTAGAATGGAGATAATAGGGATAGCAGGAGGCTCGGGAAGTGGTAAGACACGGCTTTCAGGCCTGATAAAAGACAGGATTCCGGAAAGGACGGTTCTGATGCCGCTGGACAGGTACTACAAGCCATTCTACGAAAAGAGCCATATTGAGAGGATGAACCTGAACTTTGACCATCCGAGAACTCTGGACCGGAAGCTTCTGTAAAGCCATCTGAAGCAGCTTAAGGAAGGTAAAAGCATCTATATGCCAGAATACTCCTTCGAGCTGTCTACAAGAACCGATTACGAAAGGATAAAACCGGCAGAACTGGTTGTGGTGGAAGGCATTGCACTGTACAGCGATGAAGTCAATGAACTTCTTGATCTGTCGGTGTACTTGGACCCCGACCCGGATATACGCACTATCAGAAGAATAAAAAGAGATATTTAAGAGAGGAACAGGAAGCTGGAATTTTCAGTGAAGCAGTATATAGAAAATACCAAACCAATGCATGATAAATTTGTAGAACCAACAAAGGAGAGAGAAGACTTAATCTTGAAGGATAGCAAGGCCGACGAATTTGCCGAAAGGATCACAGAAAAGGTTAGGAAGGATAAGAGCATAGAAGATATCTCAAAGTTTTTTGAAACATCAGGCAAAACTTAGATATATTGACGGAGGTGGAAAAATCTCGAACAGAAACACAAAGTGGATCTTCGTGTCCGGGGGGGTACTATCCGGGCTGGGAAAGGGCATATTTATAGCTTCTCTAGGGCGCATCTTCCGGTCTGAAGATGTTAGAGTTGTGCCTATAAAGTGCGATGGCTATCTGAACGTGGATCCCGGCACTATGAACCCTATAGAGCATGGAGAGGTGTTTGTCTTAGAGGACGGAGGAGAGGTGGACATGGACTTCGGCCATTATGAAAGATTTCTGGACTTAAACTGCAGGGAGGAATGGAACCTAACCTCTGGACAGGTCTTCAAATCTATCATAGACAAGGAAAGAAGCGGAGAGTTTCTAGGCGAAACCGTACAGCTTATACCACATGTTACAAACCATATTAAGGACAAATTAAGACATATAGCCGATTCAGAGGACGCGGATATAGTTATAGTAGAGGTCGGAGGTACAGTAGGAGATATTGAGAATGAGCTTTATCTGGAAGCCATAAGGCAGATGAAGCAGAATTTGCCAGAAGAGGACAGTGTGTATATCCATCTAACGCTTGTGCCTTATCTTGAATCTGTGGGCGAGCTTAAGACAAAGCCCACACAACATTCAGTAAACTCTCTGCAGGAAAAAGGAATTAAACCGGACATAATAGTATGTAGATCTGAAAAGGAGCTGAACGACACGGCTGTAGGCAAGATCAGCATGTTCTGTAACGTCGAAGAAGATTCAGTAATCTCGAATCCGGACATTGAAAATCTGTACGCGCTTCCAACAAAGCTTAAGGAACAGAACATCCACAAGATCTTGAAGAAGAAGCTGGACATGCCTGGGATAAAAACAGATATTGAGGAATGGAAGCAGCTGGCAGAATCTATAGACAGCTCTGAAAGAGAGGCCAACATAGTTCTGTGTGGTAAATACACCGAATTGGAGGACTCCTATGTCTCTATTACAGAGGCTCTAAAGCACGCATCGGCCCATACAAATATAAGCATATCTTTAAGCTTTTTAGACTCGGAAAAACTAGAAAAAGGCACAGAAAATTACAGAACGCTGGAAGAAGCCGATGGAATCATAATACCAGGAGGCTTTGGATCTCGAGGTTTTGAGGGAAAGATAGAGATAGCCAGGTATGCAAGAAATAACAAAGTACCATTGCTGGGCATATGTTTTGGACTACAGGCGATGGTGATTGAATTTGCAAGAAACGTATGTGGTCTGAAATCGGCAAATTCAACTGAGGTAGACTCTGACACACGCCATCCTGTTGTATTCATATTACCCTCCCAGAGAGAAAAGAATAAAAAAGGAGGCACCATGCGTTTAGGGGCTGAACAGGTAAGGCTCAAGTCAGGAACCTTAGCCGCGGACATATATGGGATAAAAACGATAGAAGAAAGATTTAGGCACAGGTATGAAGTCAATCCCGAATATGTTAGTCTTCTCGAGGAGAAAGATCTCGTTTTCTCTGGGCGTTCTACTGATGAAAAAATCATGCAGATAGTAGAGCTCGCGAAGCAGCAACATCCGTTCTATTTTGGTGTTCAGTTCCATCCAGAATTCAACTCCTCCTTAAAGAACCCTTCCAAAGTATTCAAGAAATTCCTGGAATCCTCATACCAAAATTCATGACCTAAAACTTTGAGATTTATCTTATATCGCTGTTATGCCGGCAAAGTCAGCGGATTGCTTCAACAAAATCCTCCACAGCATGCCTTTCAAGGTTCTCCACTAGTTCAACAATCCTCTCGCGTCTCTCTTTGCTGTAGAAATCCTCAGTCATGGCATGGAACTTCTGCTCTATCTGATCCCATGAGGCGCTGTTGTTCGGATGCCCTTCAAAGTCGCTCTTCTCCACGTGGAAGCTCTCACCGGATTCAAGCTCCACCTCCAGGATTGCAGGCATCTCTCCGTTCTCAAAGCGCTCGGTGAGCTCATCGCTCTCGCTGACCTCTACCTTCTTAAGGAGCTGCTGTACATCGTCCCTCTCTATCCTTTCCTGCTCGTACTGTGCGTTGAATACCTCTCCATCGAGGGCCGCGACCGCCAGCATGTATGGGAGGGAGTGATCTGCCTGTTCCTTGTCCTTGACCTCATACCGGTCTCCTCCTTCTCCACCCCCTATTATCTGGTATGCGCCTTGAAACGTCTTGTGCTCTATTGATTCGATGTTTTGAGGATTTATATCGTTTTCTTCTATTAGTTCCAGAAGCCCTTCTATAGCTGACTGAGCATAGGTCTCTGCCACGTACCTCTTGGTCATGACTTTCTCGACCGATTCACAGCCAGTAGAAAGCTTTCCATCGAAATCCCCCGATACTATATGTTTCCATCCTTTCTCCCCGTTAAAGACTTGCTTTGGACCTTCTACGCCGTTCTTTGCAAGAAATGCAGAGTATACCGCATTTCTAGCAGTATTTGCTGAAGCCAGCCCCTTCCACATGGTTATCTCTCCAGTCCTTGTAACTCTCAAAGCATTATGTGCTGTCCCAGCTATGGCCATAGCGCTCCGTATCTTTTCTCTATCGAGATCCAGCATCTTTGCAGATGCAGCAGCAGCTGAAAAGATTGTGTGCGTCACATGATCCCAGCCTCTGTTCCTGACCGGTGCGTTCCATGCAAGCATCGCCTGTATCTCATAGGCAACTCCTACAGCCTCTATAAGATCTTTACCCGAGCATTCATTGTATTCCCCGCAGACAACTGCAGAAGCTATATTGTCGGAAGGATGAGGAGTCTCTTCAGGCGCAAGGAAGGAATCCATAAAGTCAAGATATCTAGTTAGAGCTGTATTCATCATTGCAGCCTGTTCAGGCGACACCTCTCTCCCAGTACCCCATACAGTGCATCCTTCGCCACCCATCTCGTTCACAGTTTCTCCCACCATTTCAACAGGCTCCTTCCCTAGGGCGCCTATCGCTATACCTATAGAATCAAGTATCCTCTTTTTTAGCTCCTCTACTACCTCTTCAGAAAGTTTATCGTAGGATACATCATCCACAAATTCTGCGACATATTCGGCAGTTGTCATATAGGTGAAATTTGTCAGTCTCCTAAATAAAAGAAACGGTTTCAAAATCTGAAGATAATATTAAAAATCATCTCTCCCCCACATCTGTCAATAGATGTTAAATATCTGCGAGAGAAACAACCTCCTAGGCCATCATCTCCGATACAGTCTCCCGATATGTTCTTATAAGCGCCACAAATATCGCAAAGAAGAGAGGCCCTAGAAATATCCCTATAGCCCCCATGCTTGCCATCCCCCCTATAACAGACACCAGAACTATTGCAGGATGTATCTCAATGTACATGCTTGTAAGGTAAGGTCTAACAAGGTTATCCACAATACCTACAAATCCAAAGCCGTATATAAGGAACAGAAGTCCTAATAAAGCTTCTCCTGACAGGAAAAACGATGCACCGAACGGAATATAGATAACAAAAGGTCCGAGAAGAGGAACCACAGAGATTATCATCATCACGAAACCCCAGAGTATGGGCCTGGAGACTCCAAATATGAATAGGCCTAAAGCTCCGAAGGCGCCCTGTATAAGCGCTGTAAACAAGTGACCTATGAACACTCCTTTTATTGAGGCATCAATTTTTTTGAAGAGCTTGTCCCTGTATTTGCTCTCCATCGGCATTACGCTCTTCAGTTTCTCAACGGCATCAGGACCCTGCTTATAGAAGTAGTACATCAGGAACAGCATCAGAAATATTCCTATAAAGAAGTCCGCAACCGCACTTACCAAGTTAACAAGATTTCTCTGTAGGGCTCCAGACAGGCTTGCCACAGACCGCACTATAGCATCTTTTATCTCTGTATTACCCTGTACAATACCCTTCCAGCTACTCTCCATCTGTTCTAATATTTGAGAAGAATCTAAACGGGTATTGCGGACAAAGTTAGAAGCCTCATTTACCAGCATGCCAGATACAGCCATCAGAGGGATCACAACCACAAATATTATCCCTACAATAACTATGAGAGATGCCAGATCCTTATTTGAAACTTTCTCGTTCACCTTAACAAATATAGGATATGTAAGGAAAGCCATGAATGCGGCCACAAGAATATAGGCTAGATAGCGCCATAAAAGCAGAAAGGTTATGCCTCCAAATAACACCAATAGAGCTATCAGGAAGTAGAACTGCACATTATTCCGCAGGTTCTCAGTTATTTCCATAGACCTAACTCTAAATTTCTTCTCTTGGATTATTAAATGTTTGACCGGAATGGTTGAAAGGTGTTATAGAATGAACGATCTTTCAGAACAGAAATGTGAACCCTGCAGCGGAGATATACCGCCTATGGAGAAAGACGAATGGAGTGAAATGAAGGATGAATTAGAGGACGGCTGGAAGGTTGTCAATGGGCATCACCTTGAAAGGGAGTTCAAGTTCAATGATTTCGAAGAGGCGCTTGAATTCGTCAACAGAGTTGGAGAGATTGCGGAAAAAGAGGGCCATCACCCTAATATCTGCTTTACTTGGGGGCAAGCTAGGATCAAAATATTCACCCATAAGATCGATGGTCTCCACGAAAATGATTTCATCCTTGCCTCCAAGATAGAAGAAATTGATAGAGGTTAGAGGTTTGCGAAGTCCTCAAACTCCTTTTCAGAAGGTTCAAGTATTCCTCACACCTTGCGCGATACTACCAGATTTCTTTCCTCCTCTTCCCCCATCTACAATCCTATCCGGCAGAATTTCCATATCTCTGTATATCTCATAGTCTGCCTCCACAACATGATTTCTCACATCAAAGACATTTATCTCCATCCTTTCTCCTTTGTAGCCATAAGCTTCTTCACCAGCAGCCCAGTTATATGGCAGTTATACTTCACTATTAGATCATAATATCTTTCACATCCTTCAATAGAGCAGTTTCTATTTGTGTCTACTGGTCTTTCAGCCAGATTCTCGTCTACATGGATCAGAGCATCAAGAAATCCATCAATTCCGTATTCCATACTTGCTAATAGACCAAAAAAATTAAAACAGTTTTTCCAAAATTGCGGAAATTCTCAAAAACTTTACCCGATCATTCCTGTTCTTTCAAATCCTTGTAAGGCTGGTAGGCCTCTCCTAGTGCGCCTCTAACCACATCATCCTCCTCCAAGTAGTCCAGCGCTTCTAAAAGCGAGTCCGGAAGCTCCTCTATTTCCATATCGTACGCATTTCCTTCAACCCACTCCGGCTCAATTTCTTTCTCCATACCATTCATTCCAGCCGCAATTACGGCTGAAAAGGCTAGATATGGGTTGCATGAGGGGTCGGGGGCGCGGTATTCGATCCTTGCGCCCTCCTCCGAGTCGAAAGAAGGTATCCTCACAAGAGTGGAGCGGTTTTTCTCTCCAGAAGCTTTCTTTGTGGGTGCTTCCATACCGGGTACGATCCGTTCATAGGAGCTTTCCGTTGGTGATACGACCGCGCTCAAAGCATCGGCATGTTCTAGTATTCCTCCTATAAAGTAGCGCGCCTGTTCGGAGATCTTTCCTTCTTCTCCAGCAAACAGGTTCTCCCCGTCGTTCCAGAGAGAAATATTCATGTGCATCCCGCTCCCGTTCTCATCTTCGAATGGCTTTGGATCGAAGGTTGCCTCTTTCCCAAATTCCTCAACAGAATCTCTTACAATTTTTTTGTACAGCAAAGTCTCGTCAGCAACTTCAACAGGTGTTTTGTCTGTGAAATCGGTTACAATCTCCCACTGAGACGGCGCAACTTCGGAGTGGTAGTCCTCTACACCTATATCTGCTTTCAACATCCTTTCCATAGCCATTTCAACTGCTTCGCTGGTTTCCAGGTCAAAGTATCCGTAGTTATCTACCGGATCCTCATCTCCGTCCAGTATGAAGAACTCCGGCTCCACCCCCACCTTTGCGCTGTAACCCTCCTCTTTCAGCCCTTCCATAGTGTCCTCAAGAATCTTCCGCGGGTCTTTGCTATAGCGTTCTCCCTCCGAATTGTATATACCGCATATATGAAGTTGTCTTCCAAAAAATTCTCTCGCCTTCACCCCCTCCAGAGGCTTAAAGGGTAGATCGCTGTCATGTATAGGCTGAAATCCCTCTATAGAGCTTCCATCTAGGGACTTATTTCCCACCTTTCTCGTATGCAAGGCTTTGAAGTTTCCTTCAAGATCTGTAACGGCAAGTGTCTTGAATCCGTCCGTGTCTACGTCTTCTCCCGACATGCGACAATATTGTAAGAACTTTTTTAAGTAATCTGGCCAAAGAAATCTAAAAATTCATGGAAAACCCGGAGATATTCTCCAAAAAATAAAATTTTTAAGTAATTAAGTTTAAATTTTAAACAAAGATGGTTTCGGAGTTTGATCAAAAGCTGTTGAAGGCACTGTCACAGGACTCGAGAAAGCGTCTGAAGGATCTGGCAAAAACTCTTGGAGTCTCAATAACAACCGTGAACAACCACATCAAGGACCTGGAGGAAAGCGGGATAATAGAACGATTCACAGTAAAGTCAAACTACGAGGAGCTTGGATACACCGTAAAGGCCATAATAGCTGTGAGATTCAGGCGAGGATCAATGATCGAGAGCCAGAAACAGATAACAAACCACGACAACGTCATGGCGGTATACGACGTTACCGGAAGTTTTGACGCCATGGTAGTCTGTAGGTTCAAGTCAACGCGCGACATGGACGACTTCATC
>CAZWHR010000032.1:0-2355 GCA_964633675.1 uncultured archaeon
AGTCGATCCCCAATACACGAGCAAAAAATGTAGTAGACAGGACTGTTGGCATGTACACGAGGATAACCGTGATGGTAAGAAGTTCAAGTGTGTTGAGTGCGGTTACGAGGTTAACGCCGACTATAACGCATCAAAGAACATAGCTATGAAATACATAGTGGAGAATGATCTCCACGACGTGCACAAGTCTTGTCGTGGAGGGGCTATATGTCACCTAGCCCTGAAGCTAGGAATGTTGAGTGTGAGTGAAGCGTATGCTTCCACTGGGTTCGTGCTCAGTTAGAACAGGAGTTCACTAGCAAGCTCTGTCCTTTAGGGCAGAGAAGGTGACTCTTTGTATCCTGTTCCTTCGGCTATGTCGAGTTTATTCCATCTTGCTTCTTTTAGTTGCTGGTCTATCTTTTTTCTATAATCATCTTCTGTACCGGAGTCTTCACTGTCCATTTATTGATTGTTTATATATTTTATGGGGTGGATTGGAAATAAAGAGGGAGAGCTCGGTTTTGTGTTTACTTTTTGTGAAACTGGCTAACTTTGTTGAATTAGAGGTTTTCAGATGTTGACTCGGGTTTTCCTGAGTCGAGGAATTTTTATTAGTTAAAACATCCTAAAAGCCGTGAAATGAATTTATCTTCAAAACTAGGAAAAACCAAGTATATAAGACGATTTCTGCTCTCATATCCGAGTTTTTTAGATTTATTCTCCACAAGTACTGGATCTACTGATGTTCAATACAGATAAACAATCTATTTGTATTCCATCGGTTGTGATACCATATTCAGCGTTTCGTGAAGCTGCTATATTATTTAGGTGGTCTCGATTATCTGCTCTTTCAATTTTATTGATAGATTTCTCTTCTTCAATAACAAGTAAGTCGAGTTATTAACCTCCTTCTCCGCCTGAAGACGGAGGTATTCTGCTGTACTATATGTAATTACCAAAGCTAGGATTTATGACGAGGTTAGAAATCATCTGAGGTACGTTTGTTATCTTTTATTTATTGTCTCAACTACCCTCTTGGTTAGAGTTTTTGGTAGTTTATTTCGTGTTTCTTTGGTTACTTCAAATAGCTCTGTATCTGGACGTTCTTTTATTTGACCTATGAATCCGGACGTTGACCGTAGATGTATCACTGCAACCAATGGCATGTTTGTGTCTAGTGCCTTCCGTACTTGTTCTTTGAATATGTTGCTATATACCTCCATTGGTGCGACCTCGTCAACGACAAGAAAGTCTGCCTCCTTGAAAGCACGTGGGAATGCTTTTTCACATATAGTGTTGATGTTGGATACATCTACTCTATATTTACCTACTTGTGGACCTGTATCCCTATCTATATGGGCTAATACACATGATTTTTCTGTCATGATATCTACTATTTCGAAGCCTACACGTTCACCATCTCTCCGGATCTCTGGACAATACACACCTCCTGCAGTAAGATTGTATTCTCTAAGATTATTGATTACGGTCTGGACTACAGTTGTCTTCCCACTTCCCGGCATCCCTGTAACCAAAAAATTATACGGCATCCTAACATTATCTTGGAGACGCCCATAAAAAACACTGAATATAGCTTGAATAGATGATAGTTACAACCCTATATATATGAGTTATTGATGGTCGAAAAGTATGAAAACGCTTCAGATAGTATTGTATATTCAATACTTTCTTTGAAAAGTGCCTACACTTTTTTCTTAACTAGTATCACTACAAATATTGGTAGATGTCATAGATTCTTTGAGAACGTCAAATCTTTTGTGAACTACCACGGGGTCAAGCCCCGAGGCACTCTCGTTGTCCTATCTGTAGACATATGGAGAAACTACTAAATTAGTAAATGTTCGTGTGGTTTTCTCTCCGCCCTAAAGTGCGGGGCTTCTAGAGAAGTTTCCCTCAATCCACTATGGGGGGCTTATTGTCTGTGGCGTAACCACAACGCGCTCTAGACCTTACTCTCTCTGTGATTCCAGAGTTACCTATACCAACAAAATATTTTTCTGCAATATTAAGAGCACCATTTAAATCAGCATTAACCAGCCAACTATTACTAGTTTGAACAGCCCTCGTTTTATACGGCTACCTTGGCATTCATTGTGATGTTTCACTTTTTCTCTATCGAAGAAACTGCGTTTTGATGTATATTGTTCATCTACTAATTCAAACTTTATATCGTAGAGTTCTAATTTATGTTTGAGTTTTTGTTTAAACCTATCAAATGGTATCTGTACAAAATTCTGATTCGTATTATCACCAAAATCTATGTTTTGCTTCCATCCTTTACCATCACCTACAAGGACTTTTTCTATCTGGTTTTCGATACAGTAATCAATGATTTTACGGATGTCTTTATCT
>CAZWHR010000032.1:2365-8969 GCA_964633675.1 uncultured archaeon
AATTATACCAAGCAAACGAAGATGTATGAATTGTGGAAAAAACTACAACAACCAGACAAAGCTAGAAATAATACTTGAATTTTTTGACAGCCTAGACTGGAAACAAATAAAACAACAAGACACAGATAGATTCAACCGTCTAGAAAAACACCGTGATGATATATCAAACATATTAGAAGAAAAAAAGAAACTAGACACACAAGAAACGGAAAAGAAACCCGTCACAGATGGTGGAAAAACAACAAACTAACCATACAAAACACAAAAAACACAGAAAAAATACACCTGCCAGAGATGCTACAACAGATACAAACAAGAAGATCTACGCAGGCGCATAAAGACCCTGAACTGTCCAAGATGTAACTATCCGATCATACACAAAAACAAAAAATGACCAAAAACACAAAAAAGAAGACAGGATCTAAAAGGAAACTCCAAGATATAGATACAAAGAGTCAAGATAATCAAGAACAAAAAACCCAGAAATCGAGAAAAAACAGTAGTTTTCCATACTGTTTTTATTGTGAGACATGCGGACTACAAAAACATTCCCTCTAAAACACAAAAACCAAAAAAACAAAGTAAAAACAACTATATATCTATGGCTTAACACAGCCACCAGTATTCTGTAGAAAAATACGGACTTCATATAGCTAATCTTTCATCTTGTATAGAGCCAACATATTGTTGTCTGTTGTCTATGGTTCCGTATTGATTTATGTTTCTATGCTTTTTATATGGGGTTTTTTATGGTCTGTATGGTGTGTATATAGAAGGTCTTTATCTGTCGTATATGTTTTTTCTATGTCCTACACTATGTATTTCAAGTATGTTGTTTTCTTTTTTTACTATTATTAAGGCTCTGTATTCTCCTATACGTAGTTTTTGGTAGGGTAGAGATTCAAGAGGTTCAAGCCATCTAGGTGGTTCTCGGAATTCTGAATTTATTATTTCTTCTAGCTTTGAAATTATGCGTCTTGCAGTTTCAAGATCTAATGTATCTAGTTCTTCTTTAGCTTTTTTAGTGAATCTATATGTCCATTCATTCATCTAGGTATTCGTTTTTTATTTCTTCCCGTGTAACAAATTCTTGTTTTTGTGCCTGATCCTTACTAATCAATAAATTCTTGAGTGTTTGAGGAGATAGCTTTGGTTTTTCTACAGATTCCCGTAGGGATTGTCTTATAAATTCAGAACGACTATTATATCCCTGTTTTTTCCATTCTTCATCAATCTTCTCTAAGAGATCAGTATTTATACGAACATTAATATTCTTAGTCTCTGTATCAGCCTCCGACATACAATGTAATACGTATACACCACAAAAAATACTTACGCACCAACAAAACAAACTAACTCTATGGTTTTACCCAGCCACCAGTATTCTCTAAAAAAGTACGTATTTCATAATGTAGCTGTTTGTTTTGTATGGATCCGACAAAGACCTGTCTATTGTCTATAACTCTAAACAGATTCGTGTCTTCTAGTAGGTCGAATTCTATCAGTATTTTTTGATGTTGTAGTATGTATTCTCCAAAATCCACATTGTCAACCTTCATTACCTTTCTTTCTTTTTTAGGTTGTTCCCGGATCTCTATCTTTCTACCATCTAGCTCAATAGTTTTTCTGTAGACCTTAGAAATAGACCTATAACAACAGGTTTCTTCTTTATTTTTGTATTTATCTAGAGAATACATACTTCTATACCTCACTTTTCTGTTTGTTTTTATTCTTGTTTTTTAGTCTCCAGTGAACTCGTTTTATTGTGTCAAGGCTATGTTGTAGGGGTTCCATTATTGCGTTTTTGTCTTTTTGTTGTAGGTTTTTCCAGTCTATACAGTTGAAAAACTTCAGTATGATTTCTGTTTTTTCTATATCTTCAAATCTCTCGTTACAATGTGGGCATTCAAGTGGTATGTCTGAAGTTGGTAGTGGTATGTATTTTAGGTTGGTTCCACAGTTTTTACAGGTATATGTTATTGTTTATTGTTTTCTTGTGGTTTGAGTATTTCAGCATCATCCAGTTGTATTCTATATATCTGTGGTATGTCTCCACTCATTGTTTCTGTGTTTGTTTTTTCAGGTTTTGTTTTACCGTTTCTTTTTTGTCTCTGTGTGCTAGTATCCTACGCTCCTTGCTGTCTAGGGTTGATAGTTCGTCTCTTGGTATCTTTCCTACAACTACATAGTTGTAGTTATCCAGTAGGTGTTCTACTATATCAGATGTGTATTTTTTTATGGTTCTTGGATCTCCTCCTATACCTACGGACTCTATGGCTTTTTCTATATGTTGTGGCCTTATCTGTGGGCTTCCAGCTATATGTTTTGCTGCAGCATCTATTCTTTGTGGGCGAGTACGACCAATAGAATCAGTATTGTTATCTTTTGGTAGGTTTTCTTCTAGATCTTCAATTCTTTCTTGTAGATTCTTTATTTCTCGTTGTATTTCGTTTCTTGCTTCTTGTCTTATTGTTTGGTGTTCTTGTAGGTATTCTATTAGTGCTTTTTCTATTGTTCTGCCTATTTCTCCGTGTGTTCTTCCTTTGTTTTGTTGTATGAATTTTCTGAAGTTTTTCCAGATTCCTTTGTCTATTCTTGGCCCTATTTTTTGTTTTTTCCGGTCTTGCGTAATCTTCATATTCCTTCAGGTCTCTATTTTCTTTGTTGGGTTTTTTACTCGACATTTTTTTATTTGGGTGCGTCCCATTTTTGGGGCGTTATATATTGTTTTATTTTATGGGACGCTACCATGTATTAGGTATTATCTGGTATTTAATTCTTACGGTATAACAGGTAATACACTGAAAATATGTTAAAGAACAAAACACTAGAAAGATTAAGTGTGTAACAACTCAAAAACAAACTAATGGAACGTGACGACAAAGGAAGGTTCACAAAAAAAGTCACAGACAAAGAAATAATACAAGCAGTAAAAAAACACCAACCAGCAGGAACAACAGACATAGCAAAAGAAGTAGGAATAAAACAACCAAACGCATACAAACGCCTAAAACAACTAGAAAAAGAAAACAAAGTAAAGGGGGAAATGGTAGCAAAAACACTAGTATGGACCATAAAAAACGAAAACTAAACTGTGTGTGAACACAAAAAAATAAACTATAAATAAAATAACCAGTATAAAACACTAAAACCACCATATATAAACTAAATTCTAATTCTGTTTATAAATATAAAATATATAACAATGAGACAAATTATTTTTTCAAAAACTATATTTTGAACCAATCTAGAACCAATCTAGAACCAAGTAACACAAATAGTTCCAAACTAACTCCAAACTGGAACCATACAAAAAACTTAAACCCTTTTCTAGCTATCTATGTTTTGACGGCTATCAACAAAACACAAAATAATATAATACTTCTTGTCGTCTATGTTTTGACGTACATCAATTCTAGATTTTATTGAAATTTATCTACTTTATAGATTCTTAATTCTTATATTGAAAATTGAAATTAAATAAATAGTTTATATTCATATTCTGTTTGTTGGTTAGGTATTTAGTATGTTTTTGTCTTCTATTTATACGAATAGGAATTCAGCGATTATTGTTCTTATCTGCTGGCCTGTAAGCCTGTCGCCCTGGCTGTTGCCATCGAGGTCGATATAGTCCTGTCCGCCAAAGAGGAAGTACGTGATAGCCTGTCTGACCTCAGAACCTTCAAGTTGACCGTTGTTGTTTAAGTCATATGGATCAGTGGTAGATAGCTGGGAAACAGTACTAACATATCCAACTGTATTCCAATTACTCCCATCAAAACTAGCGAGCTTCACATTATCACTAGAACTGTTAATGTAACTTATGTGTGGATTACTATTTCCATCAAGTTCCAAAGAAGTTTCATAATCTACACTATGTAGGTCTACTGTCATTGTGTTCCAGTTTTGTCCATCAAAAAAGGCATACTTAAGACCACTATTAGAACTGTTAATGTAACTTATGTGTGGATTATCATTATTATCCAAAGAGAGAAGTATATGAGCCGATATCTCCATTACTATCTATTATTTCTGTATTTTATGTGTTTTGTGTTAGGTCTGGTTGTATAGCTATAGCTATACCGATAAAGCACAAAAACTCAACTAACAAAAATATAGGTATTAAGTTTTTAATTTTATCCATAATCTCGTTTAACACAATACAAAATTATAAGGATAATTTAAATATTCTTTTGGAGGAAAACAGAAAACAAAATAATAAACAAATATTATTCTTTTATCTTTTACACCAAAAGTGGAAAACTAATATTAGAAAATTATAGTATTTAATCAAACAAGAAAGCCTGAATTACTTTCCTTACTTTTTCTCCAGACATTTCATCTCCAAACAAAAAGCCCTGTATTGCAGATCTAACCTCATCCCCATCTATTTCTCCATCATCATTTTTATCATATTGGTCTATAATTGATTTTCCTACAGGTATAGTAACTGTCTTTGTTTCTTCTTCACCATTCTTTGCAGTTACTCTTAATTCATAATCTCTTTTTTCAGCACTTTCCGGAATATTTAACGTTATACTTGGGTTTTTATCTCCTGGGCTTTCCCATGCCCATCCCACTTCTTCTATATGTTCATCCTCATCAGGATTATTTTTTGTAAATATACCATTATCGTCGTGTATAGATTCTATACTCCAACGGTCAGGTATGGTTGTAGAAGAAACATTTGAAGTACGGAAGATACAAAGAAAGGATGGATCTACAGTAGTAAATATTCCAGATTCTATCTTGAAAGAATTAGATATAGAGGTTGATGATAAAGTAAAGATTGAGATTTTAGGTAGGAAGATAAGCATCGAACCTATAAAAAAAGAAAAAACAAGAGATATAAATATAGAAAAACAGGAAGATAAGATAGTTTTAGAGATAAAAACTAAAGGAGGGAAAAAACATAAATTACCATTCAGAAAAACAACTAATATACATAAAGGAAAAGAAAAAGCAACCCTACAGGCTATCTACACACACATAGACAGTATTCGTGGATACTATAGAGTAGGGAAAGGAGAAGAATATGAAATGACACTATGGACAAAAAACCAACCAATGTATTCTATAGAAGATCTAAGCCATAGACGAAACAAAAAATCAAATATAGACCCAAAAAAAGAGCCGACAAAATACTATATCAAAACTAAACACCCACAAAAAAATTAAAAAATAAAATTTCTGAAAGAGAATATACAAAAGGTTTTATGCCTAACTATTATTGTTTTATCTATGACGTCAATCACAAATGCTCTATCTGGATTTGTTTCTAATTTTGTAGCTTTTGTTTTGATGATTGTTTTAGCTGTAATATCTTTCTTTTTTACTGTATTCATAGTAGATGTAGGAGCTAGTCTTGCAGGCTATCCTAACAATGATTTTGTAGTATTATCAGCAGCACTACTAGTAGCAGCTGCAATACTTTCAGGCGGACTATCACCCATGGGACACCTAAGCCAAATGCAAGAAACACAAACAAAAAACACGAAATAATATCTATACCCCATCCCTATATATCTTGATATACATCGATTTTATATGAAATATATAAAATAGAAATTAAACAACAAAAAAGATGAAATTATAAACAAGCTTTTGCCCCCTCTATGTTTTGACGTACATTGATTCTAACTTTATTTGGATTCTAGAAACTCCATGTATTGTTAATTCTAATATTAAGAATAAAACTTGTTAGTATTATTTAAATTCGTATTTCTCCTGTTGATTTTAGTTATATAGAATTGTTTTATGTTCTAGAAAAATAGTGTAACACACATCTTATTTATTGTACTTTAGAAAAATCTTATATTTTGTTAGTTGTTTTTTGTGTTTGTTATTTCGAATCTTGCCCCACCATATCTACCTTTCTTTAGATCTATGTTCCAACCATGATTAGAAACAATCTGTTCTATTAGTGCTAGCCCTAAACCGGTATCTCCTTTATTTGAATAGCCTACATCAAAAACCTTTTCACGTTTTTTTTCTGGGATGCCGGG
This sequence comes from uncultured archaeon, assembly GCA_964633675.1. Lineage (GTDB taxonomy): Archaea > Nanohalarchaeota > Nanosalinia > Nanosalinales > Nanoanaerosalinaceae > JAXINT01. The sequence goes on from CAZWHR010000032.1 coordinate 8,371, forward strand.
TCCATCATCTTCAACATAAAAACCATCTTCCTCTAAGCTTCCTATATATACGTTTACGTTTGGGCCGCCATGTTCTGCTGCATTCTTAAACAGATTTTCGAATAGATGCTTTATCATTTCTGGATCACAGTCCAACTCTATTTTATCTTCAATTTCTAAACTAGTATCTTTTTCTAATACAATATTCTCCCAGCATTCTCTACATAATTTATCAATCTGTACAGGATATGTCTCTTCCAGTGATTGTCCTGTCTTTGTATACATTAAAAGACGATCTATTATGGCTTGGATTCTATCTAGAGAATTTTGTATTTTTTTTACACTATCTGTATCTTCTAAAAATTCTAAGTTTATCTGTGCTATATTTAATGGATTGCGTAGTTCATGGCTGATTAGGCTAGCAAAATCTTTTAGATGTCTATTCTGCCTTTCCAACTCATCTTTCTGTCTCTTCAACCTTTTTTTACGGTTTTTACGTTGGGTTATATCTCTTAATACTCCAGTAGTACCTTGGAACTTGTCTTCAAATGGTAACAATCCGATATTTGCTTCAATATATTTCTTTTCCCCATCCTTTGTTATTACATCCATCTCGAATT
>CAZWHR010000033.1:0-8708 GCA_964633675.1 uncultured archaeon
TCAGAAGTCATAGAACGGATGGAAAAATCAGATTCATTTATAAAATCCGTTGAGGAAGAGGGAAAGGCGCTTTACGGGGGGAAAGGTGGTCAGAGATAGCTGGAGGAGCGGGATAAATGACGCGCAGGATCTTCTTGAGATAGGAAGACAGGACTATTCTAACAGAGTCAGCATGACAAACCTGGTGCATTCTATAATAAGAGCTAACGATGCCCTACTCCTGTCTTACGGGGAGGACAAGCCTTCCAGTCATGAGGAAGCTGCCAGAAAGTTTACAGAGCTGGTGGACAGTATCGGACTCTATGAAAGATATGGAAGATATGAGAAGAACATCAGAGACATCCTCAGCGAGAAGACCTCTGCGGAGTATACCGGTAAAAGATACAGAGATAGAGAGGTGGAAGACCTTCTGAAGAAGACAGAAAGGTTCTTTGAAGCGGTGAAAGATATTATCGACAGAAGTCTATAGAGCCCTCTTAACGGTATTTTCACATAGAGATGGCTTTTCTTCTATTTCACAGCCGCAGTTTCTTAAACACTTATAAAGGTAAGGTAAGATGTTTTTCAAAGGTAGAACGTCTCTAACTAGAGGTGAACATAAAGATGCCAAAAGACGACTGGAAGGATCTGCCAACAGGACCTGATGTTCCTGAGGTGGTCTACGCCGTGATCGAGATACCAAAGGGATCTAGAAACAAGTATGAATACTCAAAGGAGCTGGGGAGCTACATGCTCGATAGAGTGCTCTACAGCCCTATGCATTACCCTGGAGAGTATGGATTCGTCCCCCAGACAATCTACGATGACGGAGATCCTATGGATATAATAGTTCTGATGGAGGACCAGACGTTCCCTGGCTGTATAATCGAGGCAAGACCTGTAGGTCTTATGAGGATGGTTGATTCTGGAGAAAAGGACGACAAGATCCTTGCAGTACCTGCGGAGGACCCGAGATACCACGATATCGAAGGTGTGGATGATGTTCAGGATCACATAAAGAAGGAGATCGCCCAGTTCTTCAAGACCTACAAGAACCTTGAGAAAGGTAAAGAGGTCAGCGTCAACGGCTGGGACGGAAAGGAGGATGCGATCAAGGCTGTTAAACACTCTGTAGACATATACAAGAGGCGCATGAGCTAGAGGTGACAAATTTGTATAGAAGACTTAAGGTTAAGGATACAATAAGAGTACCTCCGGAACTCCTCGGTAGAGAGGTGAAGGAATCGGTAGAAGAGAGCCTCAAGAACAGATATGAGGGTAAAATACACGAGAGAGCTGGAGTAGTACTCCTTATAGAAGATGTAGAAGAGATAGGTGAGGGAGACATAAACCCTGAAGACGCAGGAGTACATTATCCTGTTGAATACGATGCTATTGCTTTCCAACCTGAACTACACGAGATCATAGAAGGAGAGGTGGTGGATATAACCGACTTTGGAGCGTTTGTAAGGGTTGGACCCCTTGACGGACTTATACACGTCTCTCAGGTCATGGATGACTATGTGGGCTATGATGAGAAGCAGGGTATGCTTTCAGGCAACGAAGGTGCTAGATCCTTACAGGTGGGAGATATCGTCAGGGCAAGAGTAACGGCTGTAAGCCTTGACGGAACCGACGACAACAAGCTGAACCTCACCATGAGACAGCCCATGCTTGGAAAGAAGGAATGGATACAGGAAGAGATTGAGGAAGAGGAAGAAGGCGAAGAAGAAGAGGAGGATGAGTAGAAATGGCAAATAAAGCCTGTAAGAACTGCAAGAGGATAGTGGAGAAGGGTTCAGAATGCCCTATCTGTAAGAGCAATGAACTCTCTACCGCTTGGAAAGGACTTATGGTAGTGTACGATGTAGAGGGCTCTGAACTTGCAGAGGAAGCAGATATAACCTCTCCTGGAAAATATGCCATAAGGGTCAAGGGCTGAAAAGAGCCAGACTATAAGTTAGAAAAATCCCTCGGCCTTCACGACTTTTATAAACTTTTCCGCCAAACAGGTGTTTGACAATGGAACTTGAGATAGAGAGCAGAAAGGAGAACCCGTTGCTGGAGAGGGAAGAGTTCCAGCTATCTGTAGAACATCTTGGAGAGGCAACACCGTCTCACGCCAAGCTCCGGAAGAAGTTTGCAGCCGAGAACGACTTTGATACTGAAAAGCTACTTGTAGAGGCCGTAAAGACAGGCTTTGGTTCAGGACATTCTAAAGCAGTTATAAGGGCATACGAGGAACCTGTAGAAGACAGGCAGACTGCAGAACCTGAAGATTCTGGATCTGAAGGGGTTGCAGATGAAGAAGAACAGCCAGAGGAAGAGACCGCGGATTCTGAACAGGAAGATACAGAAGAATCGGAAGAGACAGAAGAGAGGCCAGGAGCAGCAGAGGGAGCTGAAGAATCCGGTGAGTCCGAAGAGACAGAAGAGGAGAAAGAGGGTTAGAAGATGGGGAAGCACGCAAATGTCGAGAGATGGGAAAAGTACAACGAGGACGGAGAGCTAGAGGGCAAGAACTGCCCTAGATGTGGTTCTATAATAGCCCAGCATGAGAACCGCGAGACCTGCGGAAACTGTGGCTATTCCAAGGTTCAGAAGGATTAGCTGCTTCTATCTTTCCAGAAACTTTCTTCAGAGGAACTTCAAAGAACCCAGTTTAAATAAATAAGTTCATCCAATTCTTCTCCAGTATGATATCACTTGGAATAGAATCCACTGCGCACACCTTTGGAGTCGGTATAGTCGATGATGGGGAAATAATGGCGAACGTCAAGTCAGCCTACCATCCTGAAGAAGGAGGTATACACCCCAGAAAGGCCTCAGAACACCATTATTCTAATGCTAAAGGCATAATAAATGGTGCTCTGGATAGTGCGGGTGTTACCAAGCAGGATATAGATATAATATCTTTTTCTCAGGGTCCAGGTATACCTCAGTGCCTCCAGATCGGGGGTGTGGCAGCCCGTTCCTTGGTGCAGGATATACAGGTGCCTCTTGTAGGTGTGAATCACTGTATTGCACATATAGAGATAGGGAAGCTTACAACCGGTGCTGAAGATCCTGTGACTCTCTATGTATCCGGTGGGAACTCTCAGGTTCTGGCTTATGCAGGAGACAGATATAGGGTGTTTGGAGAGACCCTGGATATAGCGGTAGGAAACGCTCTGGACAAACTTGCGAGATCCATGGAGATACCACATCCAGGAGGTCCGGAAATAGAGAGAAAGGCCAGTCAGAACGACAGTGATAGCCTACTAGATCTATCCTATACAGTAAAGGGTATGGACTTCTCCTTCTCAGGCCTAGTGACAGAGGCGCAGAGAAAACTGGAAGACCACTCTGAGGAAGAGGTGTGTTATTCTTTTCAGGAGCATGCTTTTTCAATGCTTGTAGAAGCGACAGAGAGAGCCATGGCCCACCTGGGAAAGAAAGACGTTCTACTAACTGGAGGTGTTGCAGCCAACAGAAGACTGCAGTCCATGATTGAAGATATGGCTAAGGAAAGAGGTGGAAGAGGTTTCAAGGTTCCTCAGCAGTATTGCATGGACAACGGCGCCATGATAGCATATACAGGTCTTCTCAAATACGTTGCAGGCAGGGAGACAGATATCGTGGATTCCGGTATAAGGCCAAACTGGAGGACAGATCAGGAAGAGGCTTCCTGGATTTAAAGGGGTTTTAGAGATGGCAAGGGAAAGCGATCTAGGTGAGGCTGTTGAAGCCCTCAAGAACGGAAAAAGCATAGTATATCCTACTGAGACCTGCTATGGTCTAGGATGCGATGCCCTGAATGAGAATGCTGTAGAAGAGATCTACGATATCAAGAAGAGACCTAGAAAAAAGAAACTAACAGCAATAGTATCTGACCTAGAAATGGCAGAGAATTACTGCAACCTTTCAAAAGTTGAGCGAAGAGTCTGCAGAGAGTTTATGCCGGGGCCTCTAACTCTTATAGCTGATAAAAAGGAAAAGGTGCCTAATATATTGAACGACAAATTTGCTTTTAGAATACCCGGCCACAAGTTGTGCAGAGAACTGTGCGAAAGTTTTGGAGGGCCGGTAGTGGCTACAAGCGCTAACATATCTGGAAACCCAAGTTCCTACTCTATAGAGGACATACACCCTGAGATCAGGAAGAAGGTCGAGGTGGTTTTGAACCATGGAGAACTGGAAAGGAACCGGCCTTCCACCATAATAGATATACAAGAGAGTGAGCTAAAGGTACACAGGCAGGGGCCGGTGAAAACCGAAGATGTAAGAGGTGTTATAGATGGCGGTTGAGTCTTTAACAGCTGAGGCGCAGTTTATGCTGGATGTAGGTGTAATAATAGCTTTTGCAGCTCTTCTAGGCCTAATATCTAAGTTTCTAGATCAGCCACTCCTTGTGGGATATATATTTGCAGGGATAATAATAGGCCCCCAGGTTCTGGGTCTGGTGGAGAACACTGTAATAATAAGAGAGTTTCAGGAGCTGGGTATAGCGCTTCTACTTTTCATAGTTGGCCTAGAGATAGATATATCCAAGCTCAAGGATGTGGGAGGTGTTATACTGGGTACAGCTCTTGCACAGGTTCTGATGATGTTCGGTGTAGGCTTCTGGATAATGTTCCTGCTGGGATTCGATCCTCTGACATCCATTTACGTAGGTCTTATAGTGGCTTTCAGCTCCACAGCTGTACTTATAAAGATGATATCGGACTCTGACGACATCGATACCCTCCATGGAAGGATAACTTTAGGGATACTGCTTATACAGGACATACTTGTAGTGATGTCTCTATCAGTTCTTTCTACACTTAACAGCGTCCAGGCTGAAGTTTTGTTAAGCTCTCTGCTTAAGGGCGGAGGCATGCTTGCCCTGGCTATAGTTATGAGCCACTACATAGTTCCTGCGCTTTTCAAACTGATAGAGGACTCCCATGAACTTATATTCATAATCTCTCTAGCGGTACTGTTTGGTTTCATATCCATATCTAGGAATGCGGATCTTTCGATAGCTGTAGGGGGTTTCATGGCGGGTTTGTCTCTCACTGCTTTCCCCTACAACATCGAGATTGGTGAGAGAGCCAGGTCTGTACGTGATTTCTTTGTGACAATATTCTTCGTCTCGCTGGGTATGGGTGTAAACGTGGGAGAGCTGTCCTCATACATCCTACCTTTCACGCTTCTCCTAGGAGTGACTCTTCTGCTTAAACCGTTTATAATAGATATGATGATGTCTCTCCTGAACTATTCGAAGAAGACCTCGTTCTATACTGCTATAAGCCTGGGCCAGACCTCCGAATTCTCCCTGGTAATAGCTCTTTCAGGAGTTCTTCTAGGACACATAGGGGATGAGATTCTGTCCCTGGCAGCAGCACTGCTCATAACCTCTGTGATGTTTACCTCTTACTCCCTGAAATACAAGGAATGGGTATACAGGAACTTTAGAGATCTGCTGATAGACTTTGGTGGAAGAGGAGAGATAGGTGAGGATGAGGCAGAGCTTTCCGGCCATACAGTGTTATGTGGTGCAGATGTCAGAGGTTCAAGGATACTGGAGTTCTTTGAAGATACAGATGAAGAGGTTGTTGTGGTGGACTATAACCCTGATGTAATACGAGACATGGATGCCCGAGGTGTAAAGGCTATATACGGGGATGTAGCAGATCCCGAGATATTATCAAAGGCCAACCTGTCTGAAGCCAGCTCCGTGATATCAACCGTCCCTGGCGAGGAAGCCTCACTCTATATGCTCAATTATATGGAAAATAACAACCCTGAGGCCGAAGTGATTGTTTCCGCTAGGGACACAGAGTCCGCATTAAGGATGTACAAGGAAGGCGCTGAGTACGTCCTATACTATGAGATGCTTGCAGCTAACGAGGCAAAGGATCTTGTGGCGAGGTGGTATGATGATCCTGAGCAGCTTGCTGAGGATAGAAGTAAGGATCTTGACAGGCTTGAAAGAGAGATTGAGAAACATATACTTGACCGGTTTGAACCTCGATTTGTGAAAGATCTGAAGAAGCATGTGCAGGAGAGAAGAGGTGAAGATGATGAATGAGATTGCGCAGGGTGCCGAAGCTGTAATATCTCTAGACGGTGGAAAAGTGGTAAAGGAAAGGATAGAGAAAGGCTACAGGCATCCTGACCTGGACGAGAGACTGAGAAGAGACCGGACAGATCTCGAGAGACGCCTATTAGAGAAAGCTTCAGGTGCAGGTGTAAAAGTCCCTGAAATTCTGAATTCTTCTGATTTCAAGCTTGAGATGGAGAGGATAGAGGGGCAGAAAGTTAAAGATGTCATAGAGAATAAGATCGAGCTCTGCAAGGATATAGGGGAAAGCATAGCAAGGCTTCATTCCTCTGATATAATACACGGCGACCTGACAACCTCAAACATGCTTCTGAAGGACGGCCAGATCTATTTCATAGACTTTGGACTGGGCTTCTTCTCACAGAGGGTGGAGGACCGCGCCACGGATCTCAGACTTCTTAGACAGGTTCTGAGATCCACACATTTCGAGATAGCGGAGGAAGCCTTCGACCGTATTCTTGATTCATACCTTTCCTTCTACGACAGAGGAGAAGAAGTTGTGGAGAGGCTGGAAGAGATGAGTGATAGAACCCGGTACAGCGGCTAGACTTTTTTTATCATGTGGGCGTTCAGAAAATTACAGCAGAAGTACGCTGACTTGAACCTCTGGACAAGGGGGTTGAGATCTAGCAAGAGAGGGGATAGTGTGGAAGGATATTTAAAGCTTGGTAGGAAGACTTCTGTGAAAGCCAAGGACGAGGTGCCAATAGATGTCAAGGATGTATTCTGACAGCAGAGGAACATCGGGCTCCACAAAGCCCAGGAACCCGGCGACCGGCTGGGTAGGCAGAGATGCTGGCGAGGTAGAGGATCTTGTCGAGAGACTGGCAGGGCAGGAACTACTGCCTTCGGAGATCGGCAGGAAGCTCAGAGACCTCTATGGAGTTCCAGATGTACAAGCCCTTACGGGAAGCAAGATCAGTCAGATCTTCGAGAAGAAGGAGATACAGTCAGAGATACCTGAAGATCTCTACAGACTTCTTGAGAGGGCTGTAGATATAAGCGACCACCTGGACAAGAACGAGAACGATCAGGATGCAAAGCGCAGGCTAAGCCTTGTAGAGTCAAAGATCAGGAGGCTTGCGGACTACTACAGGGGAGATAAGATCCCTGAGGACTGGAGCTACAGTCTGCAGAGAGCAAGGCTGATTGTGGAGTAGAAAAAGCTCTAGGCACGCCAGGATTTTCTAGAAGCCTCCCTTTCCAACGAGTGGGTTATAAATGGAAGACAGACTTTTGAAGACCGCAGGTAAGACTGCAGACGTTCTTGAGGACTGCGAGAAGCCGATACTTGTTCTAAGCCACTACGACTGCGACGGCATATCCTCTGCGGTTATAGCCAATCAGATGCTCTCCAGGGCAGGCAAGGATTTCGAACAGGTGTTCCTTGACGAGCTTACGGAGGAGAAACTGGAATCAGTCCTTGAGGAGAACGACCATCCATTCCTACTCTTTACAGATATTGGTTCCGGCCAAGCAGAGACCATAGACAAACTCGCAGGCGACAGAGATGTTGCTGTTGTAGACCACCACGAGATAGAGGCAGAACCAGGGTTTAAAGCCCATACCAACCCGCACCTGGTGGATGTTGACGGTGGAGAGAAGATCTCTGGGGCGGGGATGACCTACCTGGTAGCTAAACAGTTAGACTCCGACAATATCGACTTGGTGACCTTTGCCCTGATAGGGGCTACAGGAGATATACAGACCGAGGACGACCGGTTCCTTGGATTTAACAAACAGTTTCTTGAGGAGGCGGTCGAGAACGATCTTATCGAGGTCAAGAAAGGCCTCAGGCTGTTCGGAAGATCTACTAAAAGCCTAGTGAAGGCGCTGAAATACACTACTAACCCTTTCCTCAAGGGAATCTCCGGCTCCGAGTCCGGAGCTGTACAGTTCGTCCAGTCCCTGGATATAGATCTAAAGGAGAACGGGGACTGGAGATCTCTATCCGACCTTTCTATCGAGGAGGAGAGGAAGATAGTCCACGGCCTGATAATGAGAGGCTACGAAAACGTGGAGAAGCTGCTTGGAGATGTCATGATACTGGACAACGGCTGGGAGATACGCGAGTTTTCCTCCCTTCTGAACGCCTGCGGAAGGCTGGGGAGGCCTAAGGATGGTCTGAAGGTCTGTATAGATAATGATTTTGACTTGGCCTGGACGATAAAGAGACAGTACGGGAGGAAGATCTCGAAGTACATGTCCTTTGTCGAGGACAATAAACAGGATGAAGACATAATCAGAAATATTGGAACCGGGACTGTTATAGATGCAGGGAGTAACATCCACCCCAATATGATTGGAACCGTAACCACTATATGCTCAAGCTCCGGTACTGTGGATGGTCCTGTCTTTGTAGGCATGGCTGATAAAGGAGAGAGCGATATGAAGATATCGGTGAGGAAGGAGGACGGCCTTGAGATGGAGCTCAACAGGGTTATGGAGGAACTCTGTGAGGACTGTGGCGGGGAGGGTGGAGGACATAAAAATGCTGCAGGAGGCAAGATTCCCAGGTCGGAACGACAAACCTTTATAAAACTAATAGATGAAAGTCTGAAGGAAAGGCTCGATGAGGAGTGAACAACCATGGCACAGTCACTTGCACAGAAAAAATGGTATGATGTTATAGCACCAAAGCTGT
>CAZWHR010000034.1:0-8620 GCA_964633675.1 uncultured archaeon
ATATTATGCCTTGGGATGGAAATGTACCTCTCTTTGAAAGCAACGAACCAGAATTAAGCTTTGAAGAAGCAAAAGAGCATGTACTAGAAGGTCTTAGTCCCTTAGGTGACGAGTACGTTGACCAACTTAAGGAAGGTTTTGAGAACGGATGGGTGGATGTATATCCTAACAAAGGTAAGCGTTCCGGAGCATTCAGCGGCGGAACCTACGATACAAAGCCGTTTATCTTAATGAACTTTGAGGGTGCCCTGTCGGACATGTATACGCTTGCACATGAAGGAGGACATTCTATGCATAAGGAGTTAACAAAGAAAACCCAGCCTTACGAATATTCGAATCATCCTATCTTCACCGCAGAGATAGCGTCCACGGTAAATGAGACTCTGCTTACACGCCACTTGTTGGAAAATGTGGAAGATGAAGAACTCCACAAACACCTTCTTAGCAGAAGAACCAGTTCTATAGCTGGAACTCTCTTCACCCAAACAAAATTTGCTACATTTGAGCATGAGGCCCATAAAGCAGTGGAAGAAGGCAAACCTCTAACGCCGGGAATACTGGACCAAATGTATAGCGATATAAGCGGTAGATACTCGAGCAAATACTCTAAATCAACAGAATTCAAGGGGAAGGGCTGGATGAGGATCCCTCACTTCTTCAGACCTTATTATGTCTACCAGTACGCCACCGGTATAAGTGCTTCCATGGAGATAGCTGACCAGATCATGGAAGAGGGTGAACCTGCCGCGGAAAGGTACCTCAACTTCCTTAAGAGCGGATGCCGCAAGTATCCTCTGGAACTGCTGGAGGATTTAGGAGTTGACATGGAGAGCGGGGAACCGATAGAGAAGGCTGTCAAGAGGTATGGGGAACTGGTTGAGGAGCTGGATGAACTGGTGGAGTAGACAAGCATATAAAAAAATTGGGTCTCAACCCTTTCTAGTAGATCAGAGATGGATGCGCACACAAGATCCCTGAGGAAGAAGTCCGGTGGAAAGACCCGGCCGAAGAGAAAGAAGAAGAAAAGAGAGCTGGGAGGAGAGTTCTCGGAGACAACTCCTGGAGAGACCAGCACAAGGAAGAGGAACACACAGGGCAAGACACAGAAGATCAGCATGAAGACTGCAGGATCTGTAAGCGTGGCAACAGAAGATGGGGATGTAGAAAAGGCAGATATCGAATCGGTTCTTGAGAACCCGGCCAACTCTGACTTTGTGAGGAGGAACCTGATAACCAAGGGAACCATCATCCAGACAAGCAAGGGAAAGGCAAGAGTGACCTCAAGACCCGGGCAGGATGGGACAGTTAATGCAGAGATTATTGATGAAGAGTAAGGTAGTTCTAGATTTCTTAATTCTCTAAAATATTAAAAGCTGGAACCCAATTTCTCAGTATGGCGAAGAAGTCTGTATTTTTTGTCGTAGCGCTGGTTCTGCTGTTTGCGCCACTGGGACTTGGAGCGGTATCCTACGACATCCAGGTAGAGGACGGGAGCGCTTTTGTCAATGCCAGCATAGAGTTCACCTCCTCTGAGAAAGTCACAGTCTGGAACGGTAAATGGAGTTTTCCAGAAGGCGCAGAAATACTTGGAATAAAGGACAGCCGTGGAGAGATTGAAGAATACGAGAAGATAGGGGATAAGATAGAGTTCAAGACTAACAGAGGCCCTCCAAGGAAAAAAGAAGTAGTGAAACTCAGGTACAGTGCGCCTGCAGATATAGAAAAATGGGGAGAGATAAAGAGGTTTAGTATAAAGATTCCAAGTATCTCGGACGAAAGGAATTCTGTAAGAATAGAGGTTCCGGAGCCTGTGCTTGGTACATCCGAAAAAAGAGGTTTCCAGAGTTCTTTTGAAGGAAATACAGCAAAATTTAGAGGAAATGGGCCTGTAAACCTCAAAGTATCCTATACAGAGGAAAAAGGCGATTATGAGAACTACATAGTTGAGGGAGATATAAACCTGACTGCAGCCGACAACTATTACCCCGTTCTGACGTCCTTTACCGGGGTAAGGCCAGACTTCAGAAAGTTCGCAGTCGTAGTGATGCCGGACAGAGAATACGAGGAAGAAGTGGAGCAGTGGAGCGCAGGCTCCTATGAATCTCCCGGCCTAATATTTGTAAAGAACTCCTCCACACAGAAGGAAACTTTAACAGGGCTAGTTCTTCACGAAACTATGCACGGATTCAACCAGAAGCCTCTGAACTGGGTTCAGGTTCAAGCCTCTATGTTTGATGAAGGTGTAAGCAAATTTGTCGAGACCTATGTAAACCAGAGAATGGGTGTTAGACAACCAGAACTCTTCGGAGATACACAGACATGGGAGGCTAGATGCGAGGACCAGCCGGAAAGGAACTGCAGGTACAGCTTGAGGCCAAGGGGAACGCCAGAGCAGCTCCAGAGCTATTATGATAGAAACAAGAACTTTATGGAGCGTTGGACTCCTGCAGATAGTAATGCCAGATCATTTGGATACGCGTATGCAGAACTACTGGTACGGGAATACCTGAGGAAAAACGGAGCAACCGCTTTAAGAAACGTTTACGATGAGTTCAAAGATTTGGAAACGGCAAGAACGTATAGAGGATACACTCAAAACCTCAAAAAAGCCATGGAAACCGATCTTAAGCCCTGTCACCCACTGAAAGATGAGGAGCTCCTGGACTGCCTTGAGGAATCAAGAGAGTATCACCCGGATGTTCCTGAGAGTGTAAAGATAAACGGTACAAGCCAGAAGATAGATTTCAAACCAATAAACATATCCCGAAGAGAAAAGGCAAAGAAGGTATCAAGAGGTGTATCCGAGCTTGGCGGGGATAAGATAAGTACGGAGAGGATAGAGGGGAAGACTGAGAACTTCTTCCAGGGATTTGGAAATTGGATAGTCAAACAGTTCGAAAAGCTTATCAATCTCTTTAGATAAGTATGTCATTGTTAAAACTGATAAAGAACCTTTTCACTAGTCATAAAGACAAGGTGGACATCAATATGGAAGACGTTACAATAGACGAAGATGAGCTTGAGGAGATTGTGGAAAAACACCTGGAAAGCGAGATGAGGTCGGATCCGGACTTCGACATACCGGAGCCTCCCGAAGAGCCACCAGAAGATCTCAGACCTTCGCTGAATCTCTAAGAGGAGCGCAATATGGCAAACGTAATAGAATCTCTGCTTGTGGGGCTAATGGTCGGTATAATTTTCGGAGCTCTGGATCTTCCTATTCCTGCGCCAAGAGTCTTTGCAGGAGTTATGGGTATAGCAGGGATATACGGGGGCTACAGGCTTATCAATATCGTTATAGATAATTGGAACAGTATCTTGAAGTCTCTGGGCCTCTAGCAGAATTATTTGTACAGACTTAATAGGTGTTAACTAGATTCCAATCCATTCCTTAATTATATAGACCTGGCAGATAAATTTTTTTCTCATGACTGAAAGTGAGGTTGAACAGGGGCCAACCCAGGATAGAAGAATCAACAGGTACATTAGTACAGCAGAAAGATATTTGAAAGAAATAAGTTACGAATTTAGAGGAAAATACGATCCCGATATGGAAGTTGAGGTGCCGGAGACAGAAGATCCATATGACAAACCTGGTCTTCTAATGGTCTTCGTGGATGGAAGAAATGTTCTGGAGGATATAGGTAACAAAGGACCAAAGTGGGATCATATGGATATAGCGCAGTATCTAGATGATGAAGAAGCTTTTGAGGAGCTTAGAGATATATCTCTTTATGAGGACAAAGGACTGGCTGTGCTTCCACACGGCAAGATTGTTGATAGCAGGTACGCATTCATCCAGTACACCCCTGATGACAAAGATATAGATGATAGATATCCTGGTATGAGACATGATATAGGTGTTCAGAACTCTGCAAGGGACTATGTACATGCCTGTCTAACACTTTCAGAGGAGTCCGGGAAGGTCACAAGATTTGTAGACGGAGAAGAAGACAACAAAACGGGGCTAGAGGAGATAATAGAGGATCTAGAAGAGAACGATGAGACCCAAGACGAGGATTCTTAAAGTTTCACTGTCTTATTTCTAGATTATAATGGGCGATCCTAACTTTGATTATGGGAAGGACTACGGAGATCGGCTTCAAGAGGTCATGGACCGGCTAAAGGAACATTATGGGGTTTCTGAAAGGCCTAAAGTCAAGGATCCTGTTGGCTTTGCAGTGAAGACCATTTTGTCCCAGAACACTAATGATGAGAACAGGGATGTTGCCAAGGAGAGGTTTGATGAAAGATTTGAAAGCTACCAGGAGGTTCTGGATGCGCCTATGGAGGATCTGGTTAATGCTGTGAGACCAGCAGGCCTTGGACCTACAAAGGCAGAGAGAATCAAGAAATTCCTTCAGAGGATTAGGGAGGAACAGGGAGAATTTACATTAGAACACGTCAGGAACATGGATAAAGAAGAAGCCAAAAACTACCTTACAGACTTTCCAGGTATAGGGCCGAAGTCAGCCGCAGTGATGCTCTGCTTTGTCTTTGAGAAGCCGGTAATACCTGTTGATACACATGTCCACCGAGTTTCAAAGAGGCTGAAGCTTATACCGGACAGCGCCACTCGGAAAAAAGCTCATGAAATCCTTGAAAGAGAGGTGCCAGACGACAGGATGTACGAGTTCCATATAAATTTGATAAAACATGGTAGAAAGGTCTGTACGGCAAGAAATCCAGACTGTCAGGAAAGCTTCCTGGCGGATCTATGTGTCAACTGTCCCTGTCAGGAGAACTAGTTTTCTTCCGAATATAAATCTTCGAAGTATTCAACTGCTTCCGGGAATACCTGAGGATGCCAGGCTCCGGTTGTAAGGGCTTTGTGGCTCTTCTCTTCCCAGTTGACCTTCTCCATCAAAAGATTACCGGCAATATATTCCGCTTCGCTGAATATCTCATGGACAGCATATTTTGGATCTCCAAATACCCTCTCTGCGAGATAATCAGGATATGCCTCTCCCACCTCTTCTAGAGCGGATTCTCTATCGATTTCTTCCCTATACGTCATTTCCTTCATTATGCTGGTGTAAAGTTTAGCAGCCCTATGCCTCTCATCAGATCTGAGCCGTACCACCTCTATATCCCGGTCACTAACATGTAGATCTTCCTTGAACTCTTCAATAAACTCAAAAGCCAGCTGTCTGCTTTTCTGCGCAACGCCTTCACTATGCGCTCCAGCTGAAGGTTTCTTTAGAGTATTACTTCGAGAACCAGGATATATTAGCTCCTCCGAATTCTGTTGGTGAACGCCATGACCTAACAGCTCGTGGAAAATAGTAAATATGGCTCCCGTAGAATCAAGAGTCGATTCCTCCTCTTCAATAGTTGTTCTGAAGTAGTCCAATCCTAGGTATAATATGTTGTTTTCACCATCCCAAGAGCCTCTTTGCTCCCTACCCGCCGGCATCAGGACTGTTCTATATTCAAAATCTCCAGGGAGTAGTTCTCCATCCTTTCTCTTAGCGTATCTCTCAATCAAGTCGTTAAGACGAGCAGCATCTGCCTCAGCCATCTCTTTAAATTCGTCTACTACAGGACGAGTGCTTATCCCATACTCAAGTTCAGTTTCCTTATTATTTATTTCATCCCTCTTTCTTTTCTCCTTGGCTTTTTTCTCTATCCTCCGGTAGGTTCCATCACCATGGAGAGTATCAAGCATATCCGAAACAGTAATATCAGTCTTATGCGTCAAAAAGTCTGCAAATACCCTGTTATTGTCGATTAGATACTGCATATCTTTCTTCGCAAGCTCTTCTAACTTATTAGAAGGATCTAAATCCGCAACCTTATCCTCGGCTTCTTCGGCCGCAGACGAAAAATTTTTGTAGGCTACTTCGTTGATAAAGTCCGAAAGAAACAGTTGAGTCCTCTTCTCAAATTCTTCTATATAAGGCATAACTTCTTCAAATTCATCGGATAGCTCCGGTATTCCTTGAGGCATACATTTACTGTAATAGCAAAGTCTTAAAAAACTGTTTATATGAAAAGCGGAATTTCAAGAAAGTTCAAAAGCCAAATCAATTATCCCCCTATCTATCCTCACTAACAAGCGATTCCGATATCTCTGCATCAGACAGGGTTGCTTCCGAGTCGACAATAGAGTGCTCAATGCTGGAGTCCTCTATTTCCGCTCCCGGGAAGACTATACAGTTCTTCAACCTAGAGTTCTTCACCTTGGCGCCTTCCATAACCCACACAGTTCCTTCCAGATCGGAGTTACTGGCTCTGCCCTCAACAATCTGTCCGGTGTCTGATAGCCGGGAATGAGCCTTAAGGTACCCTTCTCTACTACCCACGTCAAACCAGTGGCCTCTGAACGGGAAGGCCTTTATGTCTCTTCTCTTATGAGCCCATTCCAGAAGTCGTCCAGGTTCATCCAGGTACTGGTCCTCAGGTATATCGGAATCCTTGAAGAACTCGTTGTACTTCTTGAACAGCTTCAGATCCTTCTCAGGGAAGAAGTAGCATGCAGTAGATACAAGGGAAGACTTGGGAGATTCCGGTTTCTCCTCGAAGTCAGAAATTACATCTCTCTCATCTTTGTCTATAACCCCAAAGGATGTAGCCTCGTCCTTTGAACCCACATCAAAGCAGGCAACGGCAGGATTTCCATCTGCAAAGTCAAGAAATTCAGACATGTCGAAGCTATATAGGTTGTCGCCTCCGATTATTAGATAATCGTCCTCTTCCTTTCTCTCAAGTATGTTAAGTATGGCTCCTATGGTTCCAGGCTTGTCTTCTTCTCTATCCTGGTCTTCCACCATTACCTCGGTCTTATCTAGGTCGCTTTCACCCACGTAATCCCTGAAATCCTGTTCAAACTTCTTATTAGTAGAAATTACAATCTCGTTGATCTCAGCACGGTTCTCCAGCTCTCCGATTATATAGTCGACCATAGGCTTCTGATCAAGAGGTAGAAGGGGCTTGGCCCTGTCCTTGGTTATAGGCCAGAGACGGGTTCCATGTCCCCCCGCAAGTATTATTGCCTTCATACGGTAAGACCTCTAAAACGTAATACGGTGTATTACATTAATAAATGTTACGGAAATCCGGAGCAGTCTATGCAAAGATTTCTTGAGGTGCGTCAAACTTGTTTATGAAGTCCTTCTCCATACCAATTAGGCCGCTCTCAAGATCCTTGGCAGCTTCCATGAAGTCGTCCATGGATACTTCCGGATCTCCATCTCTGCCGCTGTGGACTGCGGATACAGCAGCCTGCTTGCAGACCCTCTCTATATCCCTTCCTGTAGAGTCTTCTGGCAGAGCTGAAAGGAGCTTATCGAAATCAACTCCTTCTGCAACATCCAGATGTCGGGTATGGACCTGGAAAATCTCTCTCTTGGCCTTCCTATCAGGTATATCTACCTCTATCGCCGAACAGCGGTTCATAAGTGCAGGGTCAACCACAGAAGGACGATTTGTTGCGAATATTGAGATAACATCCCCACCTTCCGATCCCTGATCCACACCATCAAGTTCAGATAGGAGCTGGGACATGGTTCTCTCAACCTCCTCCCCACCCATCCTTCTATCAGACTTTCTGCGCTTTGTTATGGAATCTATCTCATCTATGAATATTATCGAGGGCTTATCAGAATTTCTAGCCTGTCTGTATAATCTTCTAACCTTCTTGGCCCCTTCTCCTATGAACTTCTCCACTAACTGAGGGCCGTTGACCGTGAATATCTCGGTATCGTATTCATTTGCGAGCGCCTTGACCAGCAGAGTTTTGCCTGTACCGGGTGGGCCTACAAGCATCATACTTCTGTCCATGCTTATATTCCAGTCCTTCATAATTCTCTCCTTCTCCTCTGAAAGCCTTACACCTACATTCCTCCTCAGGACGTCTATTACCTCTTGCAGTCCTCCTATATCCTGGAAAGTCTTCTCTGTCTCAACGGGATGAAACTCCTGATCCTTGTCCATACCGACTATGTCCAGCACCTTGAAGCTCTTGGGATGTAGTGCTACCTCTGTTCCAGGTTCTATATCCTCCCCTGAGAATTCAGGAGGGAGCTTGACACCGTATTCTGCCTTAGGAGAGGAGAACGGCTCAACCCATATCCTCTCTCCATCGTATTCCCTAACCACAATCCCTCTTAGAACCACGTTATCGTCCTGTTCCCGGCTATTATTTGGCATTTTATCCGTAATCCCTCTCTGGCTGACCAGCTGGCTTGCCTTTTTCCCAAGCTCCTCTATCTTGTCCTTATAGAATGTTCGACCTTTCTCTCCTTTCTCTACCTGTCTGTTGTATTTAGCAAGAGCCTCCTGAAGCTCTTCAAAGCGATCAACCATGTTTTGGAGCCTCTCCAGCTGCTCTATTGAGAACTTGTTATCCAGCAAATCCATCCGGATGCGCGGGAACTTTGACATTATCCTATCATTTAAATTTTAAACTTAAAAACCTCGGTTTCTGCACATTTAAAAGCCTTCTTTTGTTTTAAAAGGCGCTCTTCAAGGTGAAAACCCGGTTTTAAAAATCAGGGGGGAACGTTCTCACCTACTATCGGTTTTTATCAAAAATTTAATAAATCCTAAAATAAAAAATTTTTATTAATAATTACCGGCCAGAATTCTCCGGGGTTTTAGCCCGGTGATGAATGGGCCG
>CAZWHR010000035.1:0-8350 GCA_964633675.1 uncultured archaeon
ATATCTTCAGCTATCTTCCTGAAGCTCTTCCGACCGTCCTCCTGCAGTTTCGACAAGATCTTCATGTCCAGTTCATCAATGTCGTATTCTTCAGTCATCTTCCATCCCTCAAATCTCAGCTACACACCAACCATTAACGTATGTATCTAGAACAGAAATTAATTTAACAGTTATTTAAAAGTTTCACATGCTCAAGTTTTAAAACCTCTCTGATAAACCTTCCTCCCGAAAAGTCATGGGTCTTGAAGAAAAGATTGAGAAAGCAAAAGAGAAGCTTAGCAAGACACCGGTAAATAAGGCTACAGAGAAAGAGAGAGGTAGGCTCAAGGCAAAGATAGCGAAGCTCAAGCAGGAGAAGGAGCAGAAACAGAAAGGAACCGGAGCAACTCACCAGGGATATTCTGTAGAGAAACACGGGGACGCTACCGTGGCGCTTGTAGGCTATCCATCTGTAGGAAAATCCCTTCTACTGAACAAACTGACCAACGCTGACTCAGAGGTAGGAAGCTACCACTTCACCACTCTGGATGTTGTGCCCGGTATAATAGAGTACAAAGGAGCCAAAATCCAGCTACTGGATGTTCCAGGACTTATAGGCGGTGCTGCAAAGGACAAAGGAGGGGGAAAGCAGATACTTTCAGTTATAAGGAACTGTGACATGGTAGTGCTTATGACAGATCCTGCAAGGCTAGACGGGTTTGAGAAGATGGAGGAGGAATTATACAACGCAGGTATCCGGCTAAATCAACAGCCTCCTGATATCAAGGTAGTCAAAAAAGGGAAAGGCGGTATAAACATAAGCTCTACTGTAGATCTTCCCGATCTTGACAGGGATACCATAGAAGAAGTCATGGAAGAATGGGGATACACCAACGCCTCAGTTGTTATAAGGGAAAAAGTCGATCTCGAGAGGTTCATAGATGGTATAGCTCAGAACAGGGTATATATGCCGTCTCTGAAAGTTGTAAACAAGGTTGACATGCTGGAAAAGGAGCAGGTTGAAAAAATAAGAGAAAAAACGGAGGATCCGCTTTTCATATCTGCAGAAAAGGAAAAGAAATTGGAAAAATTCAAGGAAGGTGTCTTCAACAGTTTGGGGATGATGCGGGTATACCTGAAGAAGAAAGGCAAAAAACCCGACAAGGACGAGCCATTGATACTGAGAGAAGGAAATACTGTCAAAGATCTGTGTGAAGAGCTGCACGACAAGTTCCTGGAGAAATTCAAGCATGCGCGCGTCTGGGGGAGCTCCGCAAAGTTCAAGGGACAGCAGGTAGGCCTGGATCATGAGCTTGACGATGAGGATGTGGTTGAGATAACCCGAGAATAGGAACTGTCTTCTAAGTCACGATCTTAACTATATCTCCGTCCTCCAGTTCGTCTTCTTTCGAAAGAGTTCTACCTGTCCTAGCATCAACTGCTTTTACATAATTGTCTCCTATATCAGAGTGGATTGCATAGGCGAGGTCTACAGGTGTGGCGCCTCTATTTACAAGCACCGCGTCTGGGAGCACATTCCCCTTCTGGTCTGAGAACTTTGACTCGTCCTCAACAGGGTATACCACTATAAGGTTGAGGAGGTCAAAAACTGCGGTATTGAGAAGTTTCTGGACGCCTGTAGAACCGAATCTTTCCAGTATGTTTTTTCTTATATCTTCCAGCGCTTCTTCCTGTTCTTCTGAAAGTTCTCCAGTGATCTCAAAGCTGGAATTACCCGGAATGTATTCTATCTTTCCTGCCTCCTCTGCCTTTCTAAGGGCAAGCTCCGACTCTGCAGCTATAGGTACGAATCTTTCTTCAGGATATTCTTCTCTAAGTCTTTCCAGGTTGTCTTGTGCACCGGAGAGATCCACCTTGTTGCAGGCGAAGACCGCAGGTTTTGAAGTCTCTCTCAGGGAGGACACAAAGTGCTTGAAGTCCTCTTCCTCCCAGCTGTTAGGCTCTCGAGATATTTCCTTCTCTCTAAGTACTTCTCTGACGTCTCCCAGGTCTACTCCCAGACCTGATAGCTTCTCCGCAAGGAATTTATCCACGGACTTATCCGAGGATCTGAGCTTGCGGATCCAGGAGTCCCAGTTCTCCTCCAGTAGGTTTTCCATCCAGAGGTCGAACTCATCCTCAACAAAAGTAACATCCTCAAGCGGGTCGTAGTCCTCTACCGGTTCTCCCTTATGGTTTGTTCTTCCTGCGCAGTCTATCACATGTATCAGGGCGTCAGCTTCCCTCACATAGTCCAGAAACTCATTTCCCATTCCTTTGCCTTCAGAAGCTCCTGGAACCAGACCCGCGATGTCCAGAAGGTTTACAGGAACAAACCTTATTCCTGCCCTACATTGGGAATTGTTGGGGTCGCATGTGACATCAAGTTTGCTGCAGGGGCACTCTGTAGAAGCAAAAGCCACACCCTTGTTAGGTTCTATAGTGGTAAAAGGATATCCAGCCGTCTCTATGGATTTAAGAGTGAGAGCCTTGAAAAGTGTAGATTTACCGGTGTTAGGTTTTCCAACTATTCCCAGTTTCATTGTTCTTTCTTGGCCTCCTACCAGTTTCTTCGGTATACAAATCTTTAAAGATATAGATTCTGGAAGGCAAGGTATACCTATAAAAGTTTTAGCCTTAAACTGCATCAAAGTATGGAAACACCTCTATGCAGTATCTGTCTCGAATCGGACGACATTCTCTGTAACGGGTGTCAGCAGAAGAAAAAGGACGGAGAACTGACAGAGACAGGTGTGGAAGTATCGCGCTTTCTGAAGGGTCTTTCGGAGAGGATAAATACTCTGAAGGATGTAGAAATAAAGTCGGTCAGAGAGGCTACCGATGCTATAGTCATCATAACCGCAAAGGGGGACGGACCCAAGGTGGTGGGAAAGAACGGCGAGGTAGTTAAAAAGCTAGCTGACAGGTTCGAAAGCTCTATAAGAGTTGTAGAGGATTCAGGAATATATGAAGAAGTTATAAACAATCTTTTGGAACCTGTGGAACCCAAGGGTATAAATACAGTCTACAAACCAGAGAGTACAGAGAAGAAGGTTGTGGTGCCAGAAGAAGATCGTTCCAGAGTTCCTATAACAAAGGAAGAGTTCAAAGAAATAGTTAAAGGACTTACAGGTGAGGAATACAACCTTAACTACGAGTAGAATGTTAGGTTCCGACAGGTTCTATAGACTTCCCAGACCTAATAGATAGATTACAGCTATAGTTATGAGCCCTACACCCACCATCTTCAACGCAAACACGAACACAGACTCCCGAGATATTTTCCCCAAGAAAGCACCGAACAGAGCAAGAAGCACTATTGAAACTGTAGCAGATACATAGTAAGCAGTGTTGATCAGATTTATAACCCCAAAAGAGGCTAATATATAGGGAATGGTTGAAACCAATGCTGTTAGGAACGGAGATATAGCGTTCAGACTAGCTACATAGACAGACTTTCTAGAGACATTCTTCTCGTGAACCGAGCCCCCCATCCCCGATACCATCTGATCCCGAAGTTCCTTGAAATCCCTCTTTCTCTCGGCCTTCTCGGTAAAGTATGCACTGGTGAAACCAGATATCATAAGACCCAAGGCGGTCCCCATACCGGAAGATACAAGCGCGGCCGGAGAGGAAATTGAGGAGGAAAATGCTCCTACAGTTATTCCTAACACCGTAAGTATGCCATCGAAACCGTTTAGAACTATGTAGCGCCGTGATATATCTCCAAAACCACTACCTTCAAGAGAGTTCATAAGACTCATTTTTGCCTCTTCTCCTCTATCCTTGAGGCGTTTCTACCTCTTCAACAATTTTCTCACCACAGACCGCCTCGTCCACAGAATGTATGGAACCTCCAAGCTCCTCTACCTGTGCCTTAAGAGAATCAAAATCTATGCTATCTCCCTCTATCGTGAGTTTAATGTTCTCAACAGATTCATCTATCTCGTAGAGTATGGCGTTGACACCCTTCACCGAATCAAGATCAGAAACCTTTTCAGCCATAGTTAGCATGGTCGGGTCATGAGGCTTCAATACATCCAGCACCATTCTCTTTATATCTGCCATTTAAAAACCCTGTTAGTTATTTTTTCGGCTCCTAAGCCATTTTTTGAGGGTTTTTCTGTCCTTTCCTGCCTTTTCAGCCTCCAAAACTTTATTAAGATCGACTGCTTCCGTATTTTTGACTTCCTCCTTTACCTCGTCAACAGTTCCAGACACGAGTTCATTGTAGTCGAATATGAATGGCTCTCCCTCCCCTATCTTTGATCCTTCTGTAGGTTCAGCATCAGAATCCTCCTCTAAAAAATCTCCGCTTTGGTCTTCAGCCTCTTCTTCCAGCCAATCCCCAGGATACTCTTCCTTGAACTCTTCCCCATCCTCCCCGGATACAACAAGCCGGTCCCAGTACGTCCAACCTGCAAATATCCCTATAAGAGTGATGAATACACCAAAAACTGCCTTAAAGGCTATAGATATCGCCTGGAAATTTGTAATTCCTGTCCCCGATATCGAGAACTCCAGCGAGTACCAGTATATCCCAAAAACTATTGCGGCAATAGAGATCAAAAGCTTTGTCAGGTTACCCTGTTTTTCTCCCATAATCCTTCTTGATAGTAATTGTATCAAGGAATTTAAATAATCCACCGGTAAGTATAGTCTTCCCTCCGGCCGGGAATCGTTTGCTTTAAAAAGATTTTGCCCTAAACAAGAAAAGCAGTCCGGAGACGGGAGATGGAGGTAAGATAGATATGAGTTTTTACCAGTATGCAAGAGATCAGTGGCGACAGAAGGACGGTAAGGCCGCCCTCCGCAAGGTATGGCAGCAGAGATTAAAGGAGTGGAGGCAGCAGGATAGAATAGAAAGAATAGACAGGCCTACACGGCTATCTAAGGCTAGGAGCCTAGGTTATAAGCCGAAGCCAGGAGTAATTCTTGTAAGAGGTAGGATAAGAAGAGGAGGTCGAAAGAGAAGGAGTATAAGCAAAGGTAGGCGGCCTAAGAGGGCGGGGATGCTGAAGTTCACCCCTAAGAAAGGCCTAATGCACATAATGGAAGAAAGAGTCGCGAATGAATACCCTAACCTGGAGGTACTGAACTCCTACCCTGTCGCAAAGGACGGTAAGCACAAGTGGTTCGAACACATACTTGTAGATCCGGATCACCCCGCTATAGAGAGCGATGAGAACTACAGCTGGATTAAAGATCAGCCTGGAAGAGTACACAGGGGTAAGACCTCTGCAGGACGGAGCACAAGAGGCCTTAAAAACAAGGGCAAAGGAGCCGAAAAGGTCAGGCCCTCTAACCGAACCAATAATAGGCAGGCCAACTAGAAGCTTCTTTAGAATCTATTTTCTTCGAATATATTTTTCAGGGTTATATAGATATAGTTCTGCACCCTTCAGAGGAAAATGTTAGAAAAACTACGCCGGTTAGTGAAATAGGGTGCATGTATTTAATAGTTGAGCCTGGGAAGACGTTCCGGCATTTGAAGGACTGATTCATAGAGTAAGGCAACTAAAAAGCTGAAAAGGTATACAACAGAAGGATGAAAACCTAGGAAGAGTTCTACAGCAAAGCTAAGTAGATGTAGCCAGAATAAACTGATATGTTAAGATTAATACACCTCCTCCATCTTGTCCTTCAAGAATTCCTCTGCCTTTCTTTCTGACTGGAAGAACTCCCTCTCTTCCGCTATTTTCATACCATACTCAGTATCCTTCACTTCTAGAATAGCTCTGTACCCTCCATCCACTTCTATAACTCGGGCTTCCCCTTCAACGCCTTCTTCCTCCAGACTCCAGAATCTATCGTCCTTCTTACGCCACATCTCAGGATAATCTAAAGACCAGCGTTCTTTACGTCACGCGCAAGCTTCCGGACATCCTCTTCCATAGAGTGGAGATGTTTCACAACCCTCTCCTTCTCCTCTATAAGAGCCTCAATCCTCTCGTACTTCCTTGCAGCTCTGTCAAGGTCTGATTTTTCTATGTAGGCGTTATCAGTCTCCACCAGCTTGTCTATTACGTCCTCCGCTATGCGCTGAAGGAGGAGGTTAAGCCCGAAATAGACGGATTTTCTGACATACTGTCCTTCGCCGGTCTCGTCTCTTACCATGTTTACGATTCTGGAATGTGGAAATGCAAGCTCCTTTTTCTCGATATCGTCTGGTACTTCTACCATAATTGTTCACCAAAGATTGGTTGGAATATAATTGTGCATGGATGCTATTTAATGGTTTTGGCAGGATTTGTTCGAGCTACACAAACCTTTTTATATATTGCTGATGTTGTTTTTAGTCGATTAAAAATGATGGATCCGGCAGTTTTTGAGGGTGGTGCAGATATCTCAAAAGCCAGAGACTACTTCGAGATATACGCAGAAAGAGGAACTAAGGACTACTGGATGCAGGTAGCGCAGCGCGGGTTTGAGATAGCGATTGAGGAATTGCAGGGAGCATATAGAGACCCGGAAAAAAGCGATGATAAGGCATTGAAGTACCTTGAAGAGCTTGCAGCCCCCGCATTCAAGAATTACAAAGAATTTCCATGTTCTAAAGAACCTAAATTGGGGAATTGGGCTTCAAGGGCTATGGAAGAAATAGGAGAAAAGAGCTGGAGTGCAGGTAGAGTATTTGATCAGCCTATATCAAGTGACAATAAGATAGACCTGGTATACGAGAGAGCTAAAGAACTTTCAGATAACAGGTTCGACTACATTGTAGGAGTCTACGCCAGCGGAATCCCTCACATGTACGCGGTAAGCTCCACTCTTGATAGTGAGGAACTAGTATTCAGGTATTCCCGCCTGGATAGAGGGGACAGAGAGGTCAAGACAACGAAAAAAATGGATGAAAAAGCGGATATGGAGGATTCGACAGTCCTTATAGTTGATGACCTAGTTTCCACGGGAGACACGATGAGAAAAGTCGGCAATTATGCATTCGACAGAGGAGCAGAAGAGGTAAGAGGTATTGCAGGAAGCAAGGTACCTCAAAAGAACATAGCCGAAGTATCTGGCTCAGAAGTAATAGAGACACCCTACTACCACATAGAGAGGAAGCGTCCCGGCACAGTAAAGCTGAATAGAATCGAAATATGAAGTAACCGCTATGTGACAGGAAATGTTTTTTAAGTTTGGAGAAATAAGTTCTTTATTAAAATGGACGAGCTAATCAAGAAAGCCACAGCCACGCCAGGTGCATCAGGACCTGAAGATGCGGAACAGCCGGTAGACCCGAATGTCAGGGACGAAAAGGTCAAAAAAGCAGAGAAGAAAAAGGTAATACTGGAAGAACCAGGAAAAGCCGAAGAAGAGGAAGAAACAGAGGAAAGCAAAGAAGAGAAATCACAAGAATCTGAAGAAAAGAATGAAGATAAGGCTATAGAGCGCTTCAAGCAGATGAAGAAAAAGAAAGCTAAGGAAATGGTGCAAAACCTGTCAGGAGACCGCGATGTCAACTTTGAAACCAGTCAGGAGCGATTTAGAAAGCTGAAAAGGGAGGAAAGGCAGAAAAAGCTGGAGGAAGAACAGGAAGAAAGAAAGGACAAAGGTGAAGAAAGCGACCCCCCGACCCTTAAAGAGAAATACGACCGTTACAAGGAAGGAGCTATCACATACTAGAACTTCTCTAACTCAGGGAAGCTGTAGAGACTGGCTTCTCTGTCGACCGCAACCGCTTTAAGTTCTCCAACCTCAACCTGCTCTCTAAGGATTGGGGAAAGCAGATCGCTTCCAGATACCTGGTTCACAGCAGTTCCCTGCGCCATCTCTGTGTATGCAGGCATCACAACTATCCTGCATCCGTTCTCTATTGAGCCGTAGAGGAAGCAAGGAACCTTCTCGGATACACCCACCTCATCCTCAAGCGACAGGACCGGGTGCTCGTGGCCTATGATTACTGTTTCTACATCCTCCAAGTCCTCTGCCTTTTCATGTCCATGTACAAACAGGAAGCCCTTTTCCAGGAAGCTCTCCTCCAGCTCCACGTTCTTGTAGTCCCCAACCCTGTATTTTAAGGCGTTGTCGTGGTTGCCCTTCACAAGCCAGACCTGGTCAAAGATGTATGAGACCTTGTCCAAGAACCGTTCGATCTCCTCGCTCTCCTCCTCTATCTTTCCACCGAAGGAATGCTTTATATCTCCGTTGACAACCAGCCTAGAAGCCCCGGTATCTTTTTGGATTTCCTCCAGCTCTTCCACCATCTCCTCCAGCTGGAATCGAGGAATCACCGCGCCAGCTTTCGCGCCCGCTACCTCTATACCCAGATGTAGATCGGATATTACAAGTGTGTCTATCTCCTCAAGGTATAGAGCCGGCTTTGAGTCGATAACTCTGAATCCTTCGAAGAGTTCCATGGGAATAGAATTAT
>CAZWHR010000036.1:0-8214 GCA_964633675.1 uncultured archaeon
TCAACCCGTTTCACGGGAACAGTCTTCAGAGGAACCTTTTCACCTCTAAGATTGGGTATCCCTGTAAACGTCCTGCCTGTTTTCACTATGACTCTAAGAGGCCTATCAATAGAGGACTTAACCTCTTGAGCGAACTGTACATTCTCAGGGCCTATAACCTCCATAGTGCTTATATTGTGATCTCTTATTAGCTCTACGGTCTCTCCAACATCCTCCGCCCAGACTGTAGGCTTATCCTGTAGAAGGAACCCTTTCTCAAGGTAGAACCCGTTCGCCACCTTTATTGATGCACCTGGATTTTCCTCAAGTATCTGACGGGTAATTTTGAGATTGTTACCTGCCTTTGTACCCGTATCAATAATCTCATAGTCCAGCCCCTCTATCCTCTTCCACGGCTGACTGTAATACCTGCCATAGAATATAACCGGCTTATCCTCCCCTCTCAAGAATTCCTCAGTCCTTCCTTCCTGATAATATAGTATAGAGTAATTATCTGCAACTGCCTTCGGGAAGACCGATATTGTATCTATCCCAAAATCAGGTTTCACAACTATAAACCCTTCAACCTTGTCACTAACAGAGTCATATAAGCTATACTGATCATCCTTCCAGTTAAAACTTCTCTTCGTGGCGCTCTCAACACCTTTCTCCTCTATAAATCGGTGATAATCTTCAACCACAGCATCATTTTCAGGCTCTAGAACTGTGTAATCCTCACTGGCGTTAAGCGTTCTTGCAACGATATCTGCTTCCTGGATGTTGTTAACTATCTGTCCTTCCTCTCCGGAAAGATGGCTATATAGTAGTCCTAGAGAAACTGCATGCCAGTCATCCGAATTAACTATTACTCCTGCAGATACCATAGAGACAGCAAATACTGAAAGGACCAGAACCACTGCAATCTTGTATTTCTTCTTCATATCTATCTGTCCTCTTATTTCTGGCGGATATTTTTTAATGTTTCTTCTCTCACCGATTTCTTAATCCCTCTTCCTGTAGTAAATTACAGCAACCACTATAATGACTATTAGAGCTGTAGCTATTCCGGCGCCCGTAGTAGAAACAAGCATACCTGTTAAAGATGTCTCTTCTACCACAAAGTCCACAGACCTCCCCTTACTATGAACCTTCAAGTCTTCTTCCTCTCCGTAGTACATAGCAACATCTACTTCTTCATTTTCCTGTAAATCTATCTCATCAAGCTCTAGAGACAAGTATATCTGCTCCGTCTCTCCGGGCCCCACTTCTTCAGTATCTGAAGAAACTGATGTCTCCTCTCCCTGAACACTCACACCTCTTAACGTTAAATCTACATAGGAAGTGACGCTACCGTTGTTCTTGACTGTGGCCCGGAATCTGTCGTAGCCCGGAAGATAGACCAGGTTCTCTAAAGCCACCTGACTTTCATCCTCTATCTCGGACACATTCAAATCCATGACATACGGAGGGTTGAACTGTCCAGTATTTGTAATATATGTATCTAGACTGCTGGGATTTTCTCCATATGAGGTGGTAAGCTCTATCTCCGGGCCAGATAGCTGATTTACAGGGATATCAACATTGTAGGAAACGGACCTTGTCTCTCCAGCTCCTACAAATACAGGGTCTTCATCCCCTCCAGAAGCAAGTTCCTCGCCGCTACCAGATACCACACTAAAACTTGTCAGTTCATAGATATTAGAACCCGAAGGATTCTCAAAGGTCACAACCAGCTGATTCTTGTCAGGATCATAGTTAGCTGACTCTACCGAGAGAGATATATTCTGACCGGGTAGGGGGAACTGGCTAAGTGCATATATCTTGGATCTGCCTCTTGCCTGACCATATTTGACGAATACACCTATATTTTCGTTGGATTTATCTCTTATAGATTCACCGACGGTAGTAAGCTGGTTTCCTATCATTACTGCAGAATCTATACCGTTCTCCTCGTTCATAAGAAACCTTTCGACAGGATTAGGCAAGAAGTTTGTACCGCTGAGAAGTACAGGGTGTTCTCCTTTTAGCACTTCTCTCTCTATATACCGTCCGCCAGATATAATGACCCTTGATGTATCCTTCTCTTCTAAAAACTCTTTAGCCAGTTCAACGGATAGGTTGAACTTATTTGGGGATCGGATAGTCTTATCAGCATACTGCTGAATCGCATTTCTCAATTGCCTTTTAAATGTTCCTGCAAGTATGACCTCTCCTTCTGCCTGGGAGAGTATATCAGCCACCTGGTCAATATTCTGGTCATTCACTACTATAGGCCAGCCTCCTCTCTGTTGGGCGAGAGATCCGGCCGGCAGGGATGCTGAAGGAAAACCTCCCTCAACCACCACGAAACTTTCGACATCGGAGGGGATAAGCTCAAAATTCATCCTCTCCAACTCTCTGACCTCTCCCACTTCATAACCTCGTGCTTCTAACTGACTACCTATATTAGAAACATGAGGTTCGTCTGAGGACTTCAGAACAGTCACTTCCTCTCCTTTCGGCAAAATCTTGAAAAGACCGGAAGCATCCGGGCTATTAACAAAGTATGGCTTCTCACCCTGGCTATGAGCATATAATACTCCGGAATAAACATCTTTCCAGTCCTGAGAATCTATAACTACAGTAGCAGAGGCCAGCGAAGGTAATATAACAAGCAGAGCTAACAGGAGCGATGCTACCTTTATTCTTGACTTTAGCTTCATAGCGATTCTCCTCTACATCCTTGGTAGCTACATCAACATTTAAAAAGGTGGCGTTATTCTATACTGCGGATAAACAAATATATCTATTTTTGAAGAATCA
Source organism: uncultured archaeon (assembly GCA_964633675.1). Taxonomy (GTDB): domain Archaea; phylum Nanohalarchaeota; class Nanosalinia; order Nanosalinales; family Nanoanaerosalinaceae; genus JAXINT01. The sequence goes on from CAZWHR010000036.1 coordinate 2,782, forward strand.
ACCATTCCCCTTAGGAAAGCTCTATATAGAAGTCAAAGGTTGACTGAGCTGTGCTCTCCCCTATACCAACCAGCATCTGGTAGTCAACATCCTGAGTGTTGAATCCTGTGTTGTCGCTCTGTGCTTCTGCCGCATAAACCGATGCATTTCCAGCAGTTCCTGTGTCGTTAGCCAAGAAGGTCTGGAATGTGCCCCCCGGACCTTCATAACTACCGCTAACAAATGTGGATGCAGCAGAAGTGTTTACTTCTGTGTAAACGCTAGAGTTCAAAAAGTCGGTCTCATTATATGTATTAGCTGCACTGTCAGCCCCGCTATCGAATTCAGAACCTAGGAAGCCGTTGGGAGCCTTAACATCGTCAAGGCCAGAAGGTGCTCCCTGACCTGTAGGAACCGAGTATACTATTGATCCCGTAGGATCGGATACCTTCCATTTGAAGAAGTTGTTATCACCTGAGTCAGCAAGTATCTCACTACCGCTTATCTGTCCATAAAATCCAGCCCACTTTGAAGTTATAGAGGTAGAAGAAACATTAACATTTGTTACATTACCGCCCTCGGTTGTAAGAGACTGAGATGTACTACCGGAAGCTCTATCACCGGTACCGTTTTGAATCTGTGCCCCCTGAGCCTGGGCTCCTGCTACTGCCGAAAGAGCCACTACAAAAGACATCAACAAAACTAGGCCTTCCTGTCTCATCGGTGTTGTAATATTGGTCAGACCCTTATTTAAAGGTTTCCCGCCAACCTCGTTAGTACCTCTATATAGTACTATGGCGCGGTATGAGGTGTCCAGACTATTTTATCCAGAGAGGCCGTTATTTTGCTTATACTTTCCTAGAGACTATTCGGAGGCTTTATCTCATTATAAAAGGTCTACTATGAAAGTTCTGCAAAGAAGTCAAACGTCTTTGAATCCGGAGATTCTCCCAGACCTACTATGAGCTGATAGTCTACCTCAGTAGATTCATAACTAGTCTTATTGTTTACCGCTTCTGTTGCATAAATAGGGCTTTCTCCAACACTTCCGTCATCAAGAAGGAAGGTCTTAAACCTTCCGGAGGGATCAAAGCTGCTATTGACGAAGGTGTATGCAGATGCGGTCGTGAAGTTCAGGTCCTCGCCCGTAAATCTATCTGTATTATTAAAGGTGTTATTTGCCGAATCAGGGCCGAAATCAAATTCTGATCCGAGGAACTTGTTAGGGTGTGAAACCCCGCTCATACTTCCATCAGGAGGGCTAGACTCCGAAGGAACGGCATAGGCTATAGAATCAGCAGGGTTAGTCACAGTCCAGCTGAAAAGAGCGTTGTTTGCCTTGTTTCCAAGAACATTCTCGCCATTAATATGGCCGAAAAAAGCCCCCCATTTTGAGGTAACAGGTTTTGAAGATACATTAACTTGGGTAACGTTCCCACCCACTGTAGTAGAATTCTCCGAGGTAGTTTCACCGGTATTTGTCTCACCTGGGAGAGGATTTATATCAGAACTTTGAGCCGGAATACCAGTAATACCCCAAGACAACACTAGAACTGATAGAAAAACCGTCATAGCTGAGGTCCTTATGGTTTCTTTAAGCTCCATCACAGAACCAATATTTTAATCCATATATTTAAGTCTTCATAGCGCCATGAAGAGAGCTATATGATGTAGTTCTAGAGCAGCTCCACATAGAAGTTGAATGTAACTGTGTTGACGGCCTCTCCGACTCCGGCGAGAAGCTGGTAGTCAACGGTTAGGTTCTCTTTGAATGCGAACTCGTTGGAGGATACTTTGGTAGAATATATAGGGTTGTTACCGGGGGCGCTATCGTTCAAAAGGAAGGTTGTGAAGACCCCAGAAGAGTCAAAGCTACTGTTGATAAAGGTGTAAGAGGCGGATGTGTTGAATCCCAGGCCTTCTCCTTCAAAGGTGCTAGTCTGGTTAAAGGTGTCATTTGCCATGTCAGTACCGCTATCAAACTCACCGCCAAGGAATGAGTTGGGATTGGATACATTCTCCATGTTGGAGTCTGGCGTATTGGATCCTGAAGGAACAGCATAGACGAATGATCCGGAAGGATCACCAGCAGTCCATTTAAAGAAATTATTACCTGCAGAATCTCCTAAAATCTCAGTACCTTTTAGATTACCATAGAAACCTGTCCACTTTGAGGTTGTGGGTGTTGAAGATACATTTATGCTTGTTATATTGCCCCCTTCCGTGACAATAGTGTCAGACTGCGTGCCGTTAGATCTCTGGCCTTCTCCACCATCTACCTGCCCTCCAGTTGCAGCGATAGATATAGAGACGGATAGCAGAAGTAAAGAAGTAATAAGGAAAACACCATATATTTGCTTTAACTTCACCCTCTCCCCCTAGCTCAAAAGTTGTGTATATTCTTATATAAACCTTGGGTTTAAAGGCCGCCCGTCCGGAGTATGGACATAAGGGCCCTCTACCATTTTATAGGAGGATATAAAGCTAGGCTCTAGGGAATTCTTATAGCCCTATACTAAATATATTTAGACAAATGAAGAATCAAAGAAAGCTGTGGATCCTTCGCCCTTTGCTTATATGGCCCCAAACTTAGAGTAGAGGGTTATCTCCGTTATGATCAGGATTGATATAAATATAAGCACATAATAGTTAGAATCAAGCCCTACCGTCTCTCTCTGCAGAAGTATCTCCTTCAGTGACTCTTGGAAGAACTCCTCGTTCTTTATCTCGAAGAAACTACCCTCCGTAGCCTCGGCAAGGCTTCTTAATGAGGATGTGTCAAGAGAAGGTGCTTCTACCTCCTCCCCTTCAAATCCTGCATCCTCCAAGGTCTGCTCAAACTGGGAATATATCCTCTGGGTCTCCTCTGTGGATGTAATCCCTACGACATTAACCTCCACATTGTTCTGTACGGCCTTCTGTATGGCGGCAGATATATTTCTACCAACATTATTCCTGCCGTCCGTTATAAGTATAAGAGTCTTATTAGAACGACTCCGGGAGAGTATGCTCGACCCTAGTATAACGGCATCCCCTATAGCTGTTCCACTAGAATTTATATCTACATTAATGCTATTTATGGAAGACCTCACCTTTTCAAAATCTGTAGTGGGTAGTGTGGCAGGTCTGGCCTCTCCCGAAAACTCTATTATAGATATATTCGTTGTAGCAGGCAGTCGAGACAGCCAGTCGAGAGTAGTATCCTTGGCAAACTCAAGCCTATTGGGCTCGTAATCAGGGATTAGGCTGGACTGGGATACATCAAAGGCCACTGCAAAATCAGAATCCGTAACAGGTTGCTCCGCCTTCACCTGTATGGATCCTGTAGCAACCAGGAAAAGCATAACTATTATTATTATCTTCGTAACGAGTATCCCCGGGTGAGCTATAGAGGATCTGTTGTGTACCTTCTTCAGAGTCTGGAAATTACCAAGCTTAAGGGTTCTCTTCTTCCTTAATCGGTGCATATACACATAAGATAGCGTGGTCAAAACTATCAGAACTAACAACATCCCTATATCCTGCCAGGGAAGTTCAACAACAAGAGTATACGCGCCTATAGCTATTTCCATAATCTAGCCCTCTGATCCAGGTACTTTGCAAACCGGTCTACGAAATTTTCATCCGTATGAATCTTGAAGAAGTGACCTCCTGCCGCTTCAATCTTTCTTTGAACCCGCGCCTCCTGTTCAGCAGCCTTACGGTTGTATTCTTCCCTAACCTCGTCTACATCCACCAAGTTAACCTCTCCGGTCATAGGATCACTAAGGTAGGCTCGGCCCACTCCCTCCGGCAGATGACTATCAAGTGGATCTCTAACCATAATGCAGAACACCCCGTTGAACCTGTTCACAGACTGAAGTAGGAAGTCATACATCTCATCCGTATCGTTCATAAAGTCAGATATAACGAATATGAATGTCTCATCGTCCGCCTGGAAGGTCTCTCTCAACATACCCCAGTTAGCCTTACCTCCATATATCTCTTCCTTGCATAGTTTCTCAGCTATATGATACGGCGACTCATCGGTATATGAGGGTTCAAAGGTTTCACGAAGGTTATCAGCAAAACTTATAAGACCCACCTCATCTCCTGCATCCAGAGCTGTCTTGGACAAGGTTGCAGCTAATATAGCAGCATATTCGTTTTTAAGAAGTTCTGTAGTGCCTAGAGTCATCGTAGTTGAGACATCCACCACAAAAACCACGTCTAGCATCCTCTCTTCTTTAAATATCCGGGTATAAAGTTTCTGGGTGCTGGCTAGAGAATTCCAGTCTATCATGCGGGCTTCATCTCCTGGAGAATACTCTCTCAGCCTTTCAAACTCTAACCCCTTACCGGTAATAAGGTCTTGATAAATCAAAAGTATCTTCAAATCCTCAACCAGCCTTTTACTGCTGGCTAGGGCTTCTTCCATTACCTTGTCAGGGGAAAGAGTGCTTACTTCAGTCATACCGTATCAACATTCTCTATTACTGCCTCAATTACATCCTCAGTACTTACATCACTTATCTCGCCTTCATAATTAAGGAGGATTCTATGCCTGAGGATGGGTTCAATAACCTTCTTTATATCCTCTGGAACAATATATGTTCTGCCGTCCATAACAGCGTAAGCAGAAGCGGCTAATGATATCCATATGGAGGCCCGGGGAGACGGCCCAAAGTCTACATACTTCATCTCTTCTATATCTCTACTGGACCGCCCTCTAGCAGTATTTACGACCTCAACTATGTACCTTCTGACTTTAGGAGATATATAGATGTTCCTTACATCTTCCTGAGCCTGGAGTATCTGTTCTTTACTTACAACCTCTTCAACCCGTTCCAAGAGGTTCAGATTCCTTATAGAGTTCTGTTCCAGTATCTTAATCTCGTCATCAATCTCCGGGTAATCCAGTATTATTTTCATGAAGAACCTGTCTATTACCGCCTCGGGAAGGGGATATGTTCCCTTCTGTTCCAGAGGGTTCTGGGTGGCCAATACAAGATAAGGCCGGTCAAGATCAAACTCCTCCTTCTCTATTGATACTTTTTTCTCCTGCATAACTTCCATCATAGCTGCCTGCGTCTTTGGAGGGGCTCTATTGATTTCGTCCGCCAGAAGAAAGTTAGCGAACACCGGGCCCTTGTTTATATAAAACTCTGCCTTTTTCTGGTTATAAACTCTTTGTCCAAGGATGTCTGAAGGTAGCATGTCAGGTACAAACTGTATTCTATTGAAGTCTGTGCCTGATACCACCCTGGAGAGCGTCTCAACCAGTAATGACTTACCAAGTCCGGGAACTCCTTCAAGAAGAATATGGCCATCACACATAAGAGCTATTAGGACTCTCTCAACCGCTTCTTCCTGACCCACAACGACTTCCGCTATCATATCCCTCATATCCCTAAATCTTCTGCCATGCTCCTCTATCCTCTCCTCAAAGTCCTCAACATCTTCTTTTTTAGCGCC
>CAZWHR010000037.1:0-8062 GCA_964633675.1 uncultured archaeon
TATTGAACTTCAGACGGTCGGTATCCTGTAGATCCGGGCTTACGGCATCCATTATGTCTCCGGCATTGTCCAGATTTAGCTTTAGATGTGCTTCCATCTAGAACCTCTCCTATTCTGCCTTGACCGTCTTCCTCTGTTCGGGTCTTTTCTTGATAAGCATCCGTCCTGAACACTGGGGACAGATAATCTTCTCCTTAACCGGGTTTAGGTCTACCTCTTCCTTGCACTTAGAGCATATATATCCTCCCATTTTCTATCTACCTCTTCAAAAATCTATTCCTCCAGCTTCTGCTTGGCTTCCTCGACCTCTTCGAACTCTTCCTCCAGTTCCTCGAACTCTTTGCCCAGAGTCTTCTCGATCCTGTCCACTGCACCGGTATCGGATTTAAAGGCTCCTCCAGTAATCTTCTTGCCGCATGCCTTGCACTTCCAGATGCCTGCGGACTCTCTCTGGAGCCTTTCCCTGCTGCATTCCGGGCATTTCTCCGTCTCCGTTCCCTTTTTCTTTATCTTTGCCATCTTTGTACTACCTCATGTTAAACCGGAAGCTCTGTTCCTACCGTCTTCCCACCAAGCTATTCCTTAATAGACATTAACACTTTTAAAACCAACCTTTCTAATGGAACTCCTTCCAGTGTTTCCCTCTCCTGCAAAAAGGATAAAATAAAAAGAGGGATGGAAAGCGTGGAGGGCCTACTCGGCCTTTTCCACTGCTTCCTTGATCTTCTTGCGGAAGAACTCGCACTTGTCCTCCGCTTCCCCAAGGATCTCCATGACCTCGCTCTTTGTCATGGAATGTCGCCCACCTTTCTGCATGTTGACAACCTTGCCGTCGTCCTTCAGAGTTGCGGCAAGCCATGCTTCCCTGACAGCTTCCTCGTCTGCTGTGGTGTCAAAGAGAATCTCTCCTGAAATCTTTGAACCTGTTACTGTCATTGGGATTCCATGGGTTGGGAGTTCTCCCTGATAGTTCTCTCTATCTACCAGTCCATCCTCATCGATCTCTGGAAGGTTAGCCAGCAGTAGAGATGTGACTGCTCCTATCGTTGCAGCGTCTATCAGGTTTCCATCGTAGTCGATGACATAGGCATCGATGAAGACCATCCAGCACTTCTCTCCTTCTTCGATGATCAGGTCCTCAAGGTCTACCATGCCGGACTCTCTGATGCCTCGGTCCACCACCCTTGCGAGTTCGGTAGCCTCCTCTCCAGGAGGTCCGGACTCGTAGTGTGGGGAAGCCATCGGTGTAAGCTCGGCGTTGGTAATGATTGTTCCCTGTTCTGGCCTGTCCGGATAGGGTTCTCCGGTGTCTGTAGATATGCCTACAACTACCTTTGTGTCTCCTATCTGGACAAGTGCAGATCCATCGGCGGTTTCGTGTATGTAGTTCGGAACTATTTTCACATCTCTCACTTCCTTGAAGTCCCTGTCGTCATGTCTCTCTCCGTTTTCAACTGTTTCCTTGATGTTCTGCTCGTTGATCTTTAGAACCATTAGAAATCACCTCCATTGGTTCCTTCTGCTTCTTTCAAAGCCTTCTTCTGGGCTTCAAAAAGTTTCTGGTTTCCTTTCTCCGCAAGCTCAAGCCCTTCCTCGACATCCTCTGATGTGATGTCTCCATCCATCTGAAGAAGGGTTGTCTGGTCGATGTTCCCGTTTATGGTTGCTACAGGGATGTCTGCCTTTCCGTAAGCGTCTTCTTCTCCTGCAACATCCAGAACCATCGTGTCCTCGAGCTTTCCAACTGCACACGCTTGTACCAGACCCTTCATAGGGATGCCAGCATCAGCAAGTGCGAGTCCGGCTGCTGTTATTCCAGTGACTCTTGTAGAGGCGTCTGCCTCCAGGACCTCTACATGGACAGAGATACCTGTCTTGGGGAATTTTTCCAGCTCTATAGCTGGTTCAAGAGCTCTCCTGGTGACAAGACTGATTTCTTTGCTCCTTCGAGAGGGCTTGGGACTCATCCTGTCATCTACAGAGAACGGTGCCATAGAGTACTGCGCCTGCAGTACAGCCCTGTCGTCCTTCTGGAGGTGCTTTGGATGCATCTCCTTTGGACCTTCGACTGCTGCAAGTATCCTAGTGTTTCCAAGCTCTACCAGTGCAGATCCATCCGCACGGTTGAGCAGCCCTATTTCTATGTTTAGTTCTCGCATTTCCTTTGGTTTACGTCCATCAGGTCTTTCTCCGCCTTCAAGTAGACCCTCTTTCTGTTCTTGTGGCATTAGCTATCACCTTTTACCTGCTCTTCAAGCCATTCGGCAATGTGGTCCGTAAGTCCAGACCTGTGAGCCTCTTCTGAGACCTTCTTGCAGGCTTTTACTCCTAGTTTCTCTTTTTCTCCTTTGATCCATACTCTGCCGTTCTGACCGATGATTATCCTGCAGTCGGTCTTTCCCTTTATGGTGTTGACCATCGTGCCGTTCCTCCCGATCAGTCTTGGCACCTTTGAAGGAGGAACAGTAATCACTCTTCCGCCTTCAAGCTTCTTCGCCATCCTGTCCTGCATGGTGAGCTGTACATCCTTTCCTCTTGTGACCTTCTGTACCTTGCCCACTACCAGGTCTCCGATGTCGAACCAGTCTGCGATGTCGTCTTCCGTAAGGTCGACGTATTCCTCAACTGCTTCTCCTATCGGCATTATGGCATCGTAAGGAGAATTTATATCTACCGTCCAGTTTGAATGTGATACACGTGAAATTTCACCTATCACAGAGTCTCCCTTCTCGGGAACGTATTTGCCTCGCTCAGGTGTAACCCTGACCTCTTTATCGCTATCTCTGTACTCTACCGATCCTGTGTACAGAGACTGTATCCTATCGTTTGACCTGTATGTTCCCTTACCTGCCACGAAGTTGTGTCCTTCGAAAAGTGGCTCTCCAGGTACAACTCTGCTCCGATTTTCAGTTAACTTCGACATTTTAAATCAACTCTTTTTTTTATCGATTTTTTCGATTTTGTATTTTCGATTGTTGTATTCATAAATTCATCTATAGTTCCTGCTACCTTTCTGCGCATCATACATATCCTACCTCCGTATCCTAACTCTATCTGAAATTTCCAGCTTTTTGCGCCGGATTTCCTATGAAACAAGGAGAAAAAAGTGTTTTTGGTCAAACATTCTCCTTTTTCTTTTTCTTACCTACCAGAATTAAGTCGTAACTTTTAAATAAGGTTCGGGTCTGTGGATATAGAACTACCTGGCCAGAGCTAGAACATGTTATCGTTTATCTGTCTAATGGGTCTGTCTTTTGCCAAGAAGATATAGTCTAATCCGGAATTTGGGTTATATAACACCGTTTCCTTTTTATCTCTCCTCAAACAATTTTGAAGTATGAAGGCCTCCGACATCCTGCTGTTCCTGCTGGTGGCGACTGTAGCTATAATCACAATATCGACCATAGGTGTACCTCTCACTAGTTTCAGGAGCGAGGAGATCGTGCCTCTTATGACCGAGAACTGTCCCAATGCACTTTCAAGCCTAGGAGGTGCTTCTGATCTTGAAGGCAGCATCACAGTCGTAGGGCAACTCTGGAAGTGCTCTCTTGGATTAGTGATGTATCTGCTCTTACCGGGGGCTATAGGTATAGCATTCCTCTTCCTGAAATGGTTCTTCCGCTAAGAGTCCTGATTCATATCAGTTGATATAATCTTTCAGCCTCTTCAACGCTTTAGATTTCTCATTCCTACCGACTTCCGCCTGCTCTACTGCGCCTTTCAGATGATCCACAACACTGTCATAATGATCCCTGTCTATCTCATAGGGAGTACCATCCTTTCCACCGACGCTGTACGAATACTTTGCAGGATCCTTCCAGGAGTTCTCCGATCCATAGACTAGTTCCGATATGAGCGCCAGAGATCTCAGTGACTTTCTGCCCACTCCCTCGACTGCTGCCAGTTCCTCAAAGTTCTCGGGCTGTATCTCATATGCTCTACGTAACTGATCTATACTTCTCTCAGACAGATCTGAAAGGCTTACAGCATGGTGCTTGGGCATATCCAGATGTGCCACTCTAGTTTCTTCCTCTTCCGACCAGCGCCTTAGAGAGGTCTGACTTCTGTCCTTTACGAATCTCTTCAGATGTTCTGGATTGTCGTTCACGAGATCAACCGATATCTCTCTTGTCTCCTCTGAACTATTCGATGTCAGATTCAGCGCATTCTCCTTTTTCTCTTGACTGCAGATAGCGTTCTGAGGTTCCTCCACGAAAATCTCGATAGACTCTCCGAGCCAGTGATACCTCCTCGCATAGCTATCGTTCATCCCCTGCTGCACAACGCACCAGTCTCCTCCCTCGGTAAATACCAGTGTGTGGTGGTAGAGACTGTAGCTGTCCTGGACACAGTTGTTGTCGACCTTTGCGCTCATCTTGCTCGTTTTCTTCAGAGCCTCTAGATCCGAGGTTGAAAGGTTGTATTCCGCAGATTCTACTTCTTCGGGTGCTTTCCTTGAATTCTTTCCTTTACCTCCTACGACCTTGACACCTAGCTCCTTGTCCTGAAGAGCCTCCTTCAGCGCTCCCATAACAGTAGTCGTCAGGCCTGAACTGTGCCAGTCAAAACCCAAGACACAGCCAAAGCCCTGGAACCAGTATGGGTCGGAAAGTCTCTTCAGCAGCTCCTCTCTTCCATAATCCCTCACAAGAAGCCTTGATATCTCTCCCGCCATCTTCTCCATCCTGGAGAACAGCCATCTGGGTGCTTTTCCTCCGTGTAGAGGGAGATTTGCAGTTCCTGTTTTGGACATATAGAATCATTTTCCTGTACTGCTTAAAAGCACTGCTGTACCGGTTCCGGAAGTTCCGCCATGAATTAGAAAGCTATTTAAGAGTTGTTCATACTTTTATATCCTAAAAAGGATACCCTATGTTTAATGAAGATACATATAGTGACGATGTTAGGGCTCTAGCAGAGAGGTTTAAGGATGGAGTCGAAGAATATGAGGAACAGAAGAAAAGGATTAATGAGCTTGAGGAGAAAAAAAGAGAATTTAAAAAGAGTATAGGAGGATTAGAGAGAGATCATGAGAATATGAGAGATTATGAAGATATGATGGAACTTATGAATGGTAGAATAAAACTACTAACTTTTGAGAGTTCTCTAACAGAGGAATATCTAGCTAAAATCGGTATGGATATATTTCTGCTTGATAGAAAAGAATTTGCTCCTATAAGTCCCTGGTACAGAGATCAGTTTGGTATGGCGTATAATACCCAGCCAAATGAGGATGAAGGAATTAGATACGGACCAGAGGAACTTAACAGTCTACTGGAGCAGATGAAAGAAGCAGAACAGAATAGATTAGGTTTAAGAGAACAGTATAGGGAGCTCAGACAGGAAATAGAGGCGGAGTAAAAAATGAACAAATGCCTTTTCTGCCAGATAATTGAAGGCGATATAGACTCATACAAGATATTTGAGACAGAGAAGGCCTTTGCCTTCCTGGATGTCAACCCTGTCAGCAGAGGACACATAATTGTAGTGCCTAAGAAACATGCCAAGACACTAACAGATCTGGATGATTCAAACACTGCAGGTCTTTTCAAGGCGGTAAGGGAGGCATCTGAAGCGGTAGAAGCATCTCTAGATCCTGAAGGCTTCAATATACTTCAGAACAACGGAGAAGAGGCTGGCCAGGATATAGATCATGCGCATGTCCATGTGATACCTAGGTATGAGGACGATGGATTTGATCTGGAGCTAGATCAAGGTTCTCTGGATAACCAGGAGCCTGAAGAAATTATAAAGGAGCTGAGGAGAAATCTCTAGGTTATAGATCTTCTTTTAGATAGTTATGAAGAGTTCCAGAAAAGGAATCGGTTTCCTTTAATAGCTCTACAACTTTTTCTATAAACAGATCGGTGTCTGAACTCCCCAGTTTCAGATCTGCATATTTCTTTGTGGGCTTCACAAGCTCCTCATGCATAGGCTTGGTCTTATTGAGGTACTGGCGCACTGAAAACTCCACATTCCTGTTCCTCTCTTTTACATCTCTCTTCAACCTTCGAAGAGCCCGGATATCAGCATCAAGATCCAGGAAGACCTTTAGATCCACCAGTTTCCGTATATTGGGTTTATGAAGAGCATATATACCTTCAATTATTACAAGATCTCTGGGTTCTACCCGTTCTTTCCCTACTCTTGTAGACTTCTGGTAGGAATATACAGGCATATCTATAGCTTCTCCCCTCTGCAGAAGTTCAAGATGTTCTTCCATCAACTCCCAGTCAAGGGTTTCAGGCCTGTCGAAGTTTATTTGCATCCTCTCGAAGCTGGATAGATCCTTAAAAGGCTTGTAATACCGATCCATTGAGAATATAAGGGCCTTTCCAGGTATCTCTTCCTTGATTCTTTCCGCTATATAGGTCTTTCCTGACCCTGAGCCACCTGCTAGACCAATTATAATCATCTTTTCCCTCTCTAGAATAGTTCAATCCAGAAATCCTAGAGTTTTCTCGATCCTTGCGGTTTCAGGTCCTTTGGTATCGTTCCCAACCAGAGATGTAATCGAGTTGGTAACAATCCCGGTCCCTACATAGGGCGAACCAAAGTTAACGGTCCCTATATCTCCTTCCACATCCAAGACCTTCTCCACCTTTCCCAGTTCGGCCTCACTTGTCTCTCTATGCAGTAGAACTCCTTTGTTTGTTGCTATACCTGCGGAACCAACTATATCCAGTCCTGCCACCTGGCCTATTTCCACCCTGACCTGAAGGAAATCTTCTATCTTTTCTTTTTCCTCAGCAAGGTGTGTGCTGATTATACATCCATGGTCGTTGACCAGCACTATATTTCCAACTGCGTTATGTCGTGAATCAAGCGCAAGATAGTCTATTCCAGCCTCCTTAAGCCTCTCCAGCTCGTGGTCTGAAGCGCTTTCAGGCACCAGAATCCCGTTCGAGTTACCTGCTGCAAACAGTCCTGTAAGAGATGTGTTGCAGAGAGGGGTCTCGCATACGGTCTCTACTCCCAGCTTCTTGGATTTCTTGAAGTCCTGCGCAAGAACTGCGTATTCGTCTGTTGCGATCCCGTAGAATCCCAGGTGGGGGTCTCCCTTGTAGTCGGTTAGAAAAAGGTGTTTTTCTGCCATTTTTCCTCTAAAAGAACGTTTCCGGAGATATATCCGCAGAGAATCTCTATCTCATGTTGGAGCGGAGGAATTTCTTCATCCCCTTTCTGTTCTGGTTTCTCTCCTCAAAGTTCAAGAGTTCTTCAAAGTCGGCCTTATTCATAGATTGTACAGCTTCCTTTCCTTCAGAGATTGTTCCGTCTTCGAGAACCTCTCTGACCTCTTCAGGTATGTCTCCTTGAGATTCTTTTACATCCTCTACCTCTTTTTCTTCTTCAATATCTTCGACTTCTTCGGTCTCCTGAGACTCTACTTTTTCCTCTACTTCTTCCTCAAAATCAGCCGTTTCCACAAGAACATGGTCTTCAAGATCTATAAGCTGCACCTCTACAGTCCTTGGAGGATTTGCAGCTCCTTCGCTCCAGATGGTCTCGTTTAGACCGTTACTCACTCTTACGTCCTTGTAATCTGTATGCTTTTTGACCTGCTGTTTTATCTCCTTCACAGCCTTCTTTGCTTTGTTCTTACGAGATGCTGCTCTTGCCTTCTGAAGTGTTATAGTCTGTGTATCTGCCATGAATATCACTCGTCCGTGTCGTCTCTACGCCAGTGTCGAGACTTTCTTCTCTTGACCGATCGGGTTAGAGATCTCTTCAGCCCGTACTTCTTCAGATCCACCCATCTTGGGGCTGACTTTGCGGTCTTTGCCGCGCTTGCCAGCCTGTTCTTCTTTGCCTTGGATTTGTTTGATCCCATTGTTATATTACCATTTTGTACCTTGTTTTTTTATGTTTAGTACTTTATATCCCGCTCGCTTCCGGATTCCTGCACCTTCTTCAACAGCTTCTTCAGCTGATCATCATCTATCTTGTCCTGGATCTGACCTGCCTTGTAGAGCTGAACCAGCTGCATTTCTATCTGGGAGGCCAGCTCGGGCTTGGCTGTTCTTACATTCCCCAGTCTTGATCTGGCCTTCTTTGTAAGTAT
>CAZWHR010000038.1:0-7958 GCA_964633675.1 uncultured archaeon
CGTGTACGTGTCGTTCGCCGACGACACGGTCGTGAACAGGAACGGCCCGCCCGTCGAGGTCGTCACGTCAAAGCTCGAGAATTTCGTGTCCGGCGACGCACTCGCGTTCGTCACGGTGAGGTTGAAGGTGTCGACCCCTTCTGTACTGTCGGCACTGCGGGTGGTTGCGTTCACGGGGAGGAACGTCGTACCCGTGGTGTTGGCCCAGACGGTGGTCGGCAGCCGCGACCCGTTCACCCACGTCCGCGAGTTGAACTGCCCGGCGTCCAGCCGGAAGGTCTGGTTGAAGTCGCCGGTGTTGTTCAACGTGATGTTCCCGACGCTGAGGTTCGTGTTGAACGTGCCGGTCCCGTCTTGCAGGAACGCGTCCCTCGTCCATGTGTAGTCCCACGCCACGGTCAGGTTCGCCGTGCTGCTGTTCTGCCGCTGATTCCGCGTGTCGTTGGAACTGACGAGGTAGGTGAGGTTGGTCTCGAACGGCATTGAAACGTCCGCCTCGTACGTGTTCGTGTAGGTGCTGATGCCGGTACGGCTCATTGATTGGATTGTCCAGTTACTGTACCCCGTTCCGTTGTTGTGTCGACGCCACAGCTGCACCACGGAGGTGTTGGTGAAGTCGGTGATGTTGGCTGTCACGTTGATTTGCGTTTCGGGGTCCAGCCCGGCGGTGTCTTTTGGCGTGTTTGTCACGTCGTCGAATGCTGGCGGCGTTGTGTCAGAGACATTAACGGTATGCGTGGTGAAATTGGTTTTCCCTGCCACGTCGGTGACGGTGATGTTTGCGGTGATTTTCCCAGCGTTGACGGTGTCGTTCGACAGGGTCGTGTTCACCCAGCTTTCGTTGGTAAAGTCGCCACCGTCTCTGATGTTGCGACTTTGGTTCACGTGGATGACGGTGTCTGAGCCGTCTCGGTGTGGTCCTGTTACGTTGATATCGGCTACATCAAGGAACGTGTCGTCCGTCCAGTAGCTGTGCACCGTCACGTCACTGCTGCTGTTGCTGGAGATGTTCCCGATTTTGGAGACCGTGTAGTTCGGTGGCATCGCATCGTTCGTCTCCTCGCTGCTGGTGAGGGTGGTGACGGGGTTCTGGAGTTGGGTGTAGGTATCGTTCACTGCTTGCCATTCACGCAGCCCGTTGTAGACCATCCGCGCCGTCTCCGTATACCAGTAATCACCGGCGGAGACGCTGGTGCCGCCGCTGTCGATGAGAAGGTGTTGATAGAAGTCGTCATTACTGTTATCGTTCACGCGTATTTCAGGGTTGCTCGTCGTGTCGAATCTCCGATCCAGCACGATTTCGGCGGCGGCATCGGCTGTGGAGTTGTCGAAGAAGGTAATCCACGTCATGTTGCTGTCCAGCCCGGTGTCGTCGGCGTTATCGCCGCTGCCGATCGCTGTCTCGGCCACATCACCACTTGAGTTCCGGTATGCCGCCCACGAAAACGCGCCATCCCCAAACACCAGCCCATTGAAATACATGCTCTCCCAGTCCTCCGAAACTGCGGTACTGAGGTTTTTCTCACATAGTATGTAGGGATTGGCAGCGTACATCTCGCAATTGATGGAATACGGGTAGTTGCTGTCGCCGTCCAGATCGCCATCGACGCTTATCTCGGTGCGGAGCGGCCCGTCGGTTACGTTGATGGATGCAGTGGAGTCGATCCTGGCCTTCTTTGTATCGGTCTCAAGGCCGCTCGGAACGTCGACCTGCGGATACCGATCCATCGGTTCGGTACCGGAGAGGCTTGTATCCGTCCCAATCTTGTTGTGGACGGTTCGCATCAACCCACCAAGGGACTGGTTGAAGAACGCCTCGTAGTACGCGTTCTCAGTCCGGTTATCTGGGGCGATATTGGTGTTGTTGAGACCGGTGTAGTTCTTGGGGAGGTTGGATTTGCTGGACATGATGTAGTAGCTCCGTGTTTCGGTCTGATTGAGGGTGGCGAGGAAAACGACGTTTGCGGTGTCGAGAGTGTTGCCTGACATGGAGGTGTTGTACAGCTGTGACGGGATTTCCAGCATGTGGCTGCCGTTCCAACTGGTGACCCGCACCGAATCGTTGTCCGGACCAAACGTGAATTCAACGGGCCTGTCGACGGGTGCGAAGAACCGATTGGAGACGTTCGGCTCCGTCACGTTCACCTTCCGCCGGAAGGAGAACGCGTTGCCGTCGCTGTCGGTGAAGTTGTCCTGCCACAGTTCGCCCTGGTAGAACACGTTTTCCCAAGTGTTGCCGTTGATGTCGACATCGTACCACCCGTTCGCCCCGTTCAGCGTATAGTTGTATTCGTACGTCCCGGACACGTTCGTCATCGTCGCCCCACTGACCCGCTCCTTCCCCTGGCTGTCGATCATCGTGATCGACGGAGCGGACCCGAACCCGCCCTCCGTCTGGATACTCACCCCCGATCCGTTCGCGAAGAAGCTCCGCGGCGTCCCCGTCCCGTTCAGAAATGTTTGCACGTACTTCGAGCTTCTCCCTCCTCGTTCCTCTTCGCCGACCGTGAAGAAGCCCGACGGGTCGTTCTGATTGTTATATGTGGTCGAAATCCAACCGTTCGATCTACTAGTTGATGAGAGACGAACTTCATCTATATTACCTTGGAAATACTCGTTTCCGTCAGGTCTGGAGCCAATCCGTCTATTGGTGTTTTGAATGTTGTTATCGAGGTTTGAATCAGTTTTTGTACCTTCCTCAGCACCATCTACGTATATACTTGCAGTATCTCCTTCCCTTATTCCTGCTAGATAATGATAATTTCCATCGTCAACAGTGGTTGTACTATCAGGATCAACCAAATCACTGCCGTCATGCAGCCTTAGTCTAACAGCTCCTACTGTTCTCCCGCCGCCAATGTCGCCATTATGTATCCGAAGTTTCAATTGAGGAAAACCATCATATGAACCCGTCACGGCTCCCCCATTTCCACTATTTACCTTTGCCCAAGCCTCTATTGTGAAATCTCCGACACCTATTTCCTCCGTGAAATCGCCGATGTAGTCATTAGATCCATCAAACTCCTGACCGCTCAAAATTTGCCCCTGCTGCCCTGTCGCACTTACTTCATCGTCTCCGTCGCGATTGTTCGATGTTGAGTCTTTATAGACCGCGGTGTTTCCTGTGCCGGATTGTTCTTCATCCAGATGGTATACTCCCTCATAGCCGTTGCTCCACACGTCGGCCACGTTCTCCTGATTCCCGGCCCCGCTGTTGCCGTAGTACATGAAGATGGAGGTTTGAGTTTGGTTGGTCATGTTGAGGACTTTGACGTGGGCTGTGAGGCTGCCTGTAGCGTTATCGTAATTCTCTATTTCGTGATCGAGTTTGAACGTCCCGTTTGAACTGGTGAAGAGGATGTCGTCGCCGTTGCTTTGGGCGTTGTCGCGGAGGCTGGTGTCTGTGATATTGATTAAGGCAGGGAAGTCTTCGTTGCTCCCCGCAATCTGGCTCTGGTTGAAGGTAATGTTCTTCCGGTACTCCCAGTCGGTGTCGTACCAGTCGGCGGCAGCCGTGGCGGTGGCAGGGAGAAAAAGGAGAAGACCGAGTAGTATGATGACCCGGCGCATTAATACCTTGAATCTTCCCTTTGCGGTGTTAAATAGTTTTTTATCGGACAACGAGCGGGCCCCATCACCCAAATGGAGCAACGTGACGAATTCCGCGAAAAGCATGTACGCCGCCAAGGCGTGGTTGGCGCCAGTATGGAGAACGTATTCAGTAGATCCGAAAGGTCTATCAGTGTGATTAACCCGTTCTATATCATGGCGGCGCCGAAGATCATAGATTACGGATTCGAAGCTGAGAAGATGGTCCACCGGCATCGTGCTGCGGGGAAGAGCTACCGGCAGATTGCGGCCGCGTTCGAGGAGGAATTCGGCGAGGCAATCAGCCATAGCTCCGTGCGCCGATACTTCGAGCAATACTCCACACGGCAGCTGGAGATGCTGGGACAGCAGGAGTTGGCTGAGTTGCAGAAGGAGAAGCAGAACGAGTTGATTGATGTGAGCGCCCAGCTGGCGAAGGTGAACCAACAGCTGAACGAGGCGATGGACGAACTTGATCCGGCGGAGCGGGACGACATGCGCGCCTTAATCCCGCTCTCCGGCGAACTGCTCCGGCAGCTCCACTTCACGATTAAATACCTGCGACCGATTCTGGAAAAGGAGCCAAAGCCCGATGAGTCAGAGATACTCGCGCGCACAATTGAAGAGATCCAACGGCTGGAGGATGAAGGCCTCATAACGATCCACGAAGACAAAATCGCCGCTTCCACATAGTGGAACAGTAATGGAACGGTTGTCCGAGTATTCACGTCTGATTTGGTAAATCACAGAATCATGTGGAAATTGCAGTTCCTTTACACAGGCGCCAAGCAACGCACTGCAGGTGTAGCCGTTTTCTTTTTCTGCGAAAGCAGAAATGCGGAACCATCGCAAACATCCAGTCGATCACGAAGGGGGCCCCTCCGGAAGAGTAGAAGAAGTAGTAATTACATTTTGGTGTGACCATCTTGGATTACCTCGTCCCACATATCTGTATTTCGATCACCACCACTACCGATGAATCGGCACTTTCCCGCTAAGGAACCCTGTTGCAGGAACTCTGCCTTACAGGTTTGCTTCAAAGAAAGTATAACGTTAGAAAGTGTCACACCAATATGTACTCACAGTTGGCCTGGAAACTGTTTCTGTTCTATTCCCAGCTGCTCGGCCACATAGAACGCCTTTTGCCGGAGTTCTTCAGCGTATTTGTGTGGATTATCGGTTTCAGGGAACATTTCCTCATATATTGCCACACGCTGCCTAGTCTTGCTATGTTCTTTTTCGAGTCCTAATCCTTTCCTGTGTAAGTCCTGCTGAATGAGCGTGAGCATATAGTCTATCTCCTCGAAGGAGTTATGTGTGGTGAAGTCCTCCGCCATTCTATACTTCAGCGCTGCCTGTTCTAGGATGGCATTCGTAATCACGCCTGCCATATTCAGATTAAACTTATCGGCAATCTGGTTCACATATGCAGGTATGTTGTAGCGCTTCGTTGTTCGTGCCTTCGGCATCTGTGATAGGAGATCGGTTGGCTGTGGTTCATCTACCTTATAGTGGTCATCGCGCAGAGACTCTGAAACCCGTCCTTGTTCCTTTAGACGTTCGATATAGTCCCCGACAGTTCGCGGATCTTTCCCGGCAACCTCATGGATGAGGGCTTTGAGATTACTTTCGCTTATCTCGTCGGCTATGTGTCCTTCAAATGCTTTATAGTAGGCTTTTCGATGGATTACGGCCGTCTTCCGTTTCACCATCTCCTTTCTTCCATTCTTATCATCAATGATCGTTATCCCCCTCGGCGATTGATTCAATCTGTTTGCGGTACCGCCGATAGTCTTCCGGGGCACGCTGCGGATCGGTGAATTCGATCTCCGGCCGACCGTGGGAGGCGTCGATCTCTATACCGGATTCATGGTTCTGTATGTGGATTCCAAATCGGAAACAGAGTTCTGCGAGCGCGTCATCCGGTATAGCATGTGATTGCTTCAAGATTTCGCCTTTCACGCCGCGTTCAAGCTCGATCTGGGGGCATTCTTCTATCAGGGACAGAAGGCGTTTCTCTGCCTGTTGGAATGCTCGCACAACAGCTCCTTCGGGAGAGTCCGCCCATACCTCTTTGACCAGGATCGTGATACTTTCAGTTCCGTGTAGCTGGATGGTGTCTCTATCCGACTTGATCGTGGATTGCCTGAGACCGTTCCGCCACGCGACTTCGGTGTCGTCCGCGGCGATTCTGCCGCCGGGTCCTTCCCCAATCGAGAACTTGAACAGGATATCGTGGGCTCGGTCGCGGAATTTGAACAAACGACCAGCACCCCGTAACGCGGTTTCGCCGCGTTCCAGTAGGGTGTGCGTGTTCGTTCTTCCACGTTCCGTTTCGATGAATCCGCCCCTCCGGAGATCGCGTAGATGTTTGGAGACTGCGGAGCGTTTCAACCCGATCTTCCGGCCGATATCTTTATTCGACCGGTCCACAGGGTCGTGCACAAGCTCCAGAATACGAATATGCTTCTCCTTCAACTCTTCTGTGGTCAGATCCTCTCCATTCTTCTCCATTCTATCTCGCCTCCTTAGTGTATTCCTGATCCGCGAGATGCTGGGATTCCCATTCCGCCAGCTTCTCCAGGACTAGTTCCCGCACGAGTTCCGACCGTGAATCATACGGGACATAGCTCGTTTCGATCCAGAAGTCCAGACGTCGGAGAAGGGATGGCCGCAGAGCGAAGGAAGGCCTCGCCCACGTTTCATCTTTCTCCTGAGGCCAGCCGTTCACAACGGGATTTTTATGGGTAGATTCGGATAATTCCTTCATAGGTGTCTCACCTGCGGTCGGCCGTGTGGAGCGGCCGTTCCGCTCTATTCCATCAGCGCCTCCACTGCGGCACGCTGCAGCGGGGGTAGCGTCTCCAACAGCTCGGGTTTCTCAGTTGTCAGTGTGCGAAGGCGCTCAATCTTTTCCTCGTGTGAATGGCCGCTATTCTCGCTCATTGGATTCCAGCTCCTTCGCCAGAATGCTTCTGGTGATTGCCGCCATGGGCAATCGCCTTCGGTCCGCTCGCGTTTGCAGTTCGCTATAGTCTTCATCGTCCAGCGTGATCGTGATCCGTCTCGACATAGCGAACAGTAATGGGAACCGGATCACTCATATAAATTTATGTTACGGAAGTCGTAACATCATGGCGATCCTGACTGAGTCGGAGCGGAAGGCATTACAGGATCCTGACGCGTATAGCGAAGAGACATCAGATGTAGCTGTGAGAAAGGCACGATCCACCGCACGAAAGAAGCTGCGGAATTTGCCGGAGCATGTTGAGACTGCCCTAACTGACATTCGACTGATGCAGGACCTGCTCGAAGAGGAGATATGTCGTGAACCGACGGAGTGGGGCCAAGATGACGTGGAAGCTGTTCGCAGCGAATTCGTAGAGAATATCACAGGGGCGTTTCCCTCGATAATCTGGGGATTCACCTATGGAGAACGTGCCGAACTTGTTCGTAACGTGATTGGAAGGACTCCTGCAGGTCGCCGCTTCGAAGAGGAACTGATCGACCCGGTGAGAGACCTCTGTGACACATTCATTGAAGGAGATGCCTCCACGGCGGTCGGCTTCGTTGAATCAGTGAAGCTGATACAGGATGCGGTTGAGAATGGAGATCATCTTCGTTGGGACGAGGCTGTTGAGGTATTTCGTGGTATGAATGAGTCCAGTGCTGAGGAATTAAAGGACGCTGACATAGAGAAGATCCGCAGCCAGGTCCATGCAACCGTGTCGAAATCCACGCTTTCTCAGCGAGATGAGGACAGATCATATGCAGAGGAACTATTGAAACACGATTCACAGGAATTCAATCGCCGCACAGTACTGGAGGCGGTGGAGGCTGGCGCATATGCGTCAAAGGATATCTACGAGCATATTACAGGCCAACCTGTTCCTGGTTATCAACCAGGGACCACGGAATACGGTGGAAAATCAGACAAGCAGGTCTGGGCAGGGATATCCTCCCATATTCATCGGATTTGCAGTAAACTTGTAGATGATGGCCTGCTAAAGGAAGACGGTGAAGAATGGCGGATATCCGATCGAGGACAGCGGGTATTAAATCAGCTATTGATGTACACATCTGTAACCAGATAGGCTGGAGTTCTCCCTGGCGGAATACTTTAAAATTTGGCCTCCAAAATAGCTGTAGGCCGTAACAAAGCGAAAGGCTAGTCTTCCTTGATCTTTTTCATCCGGAAGTGTTCTTCGCGTTCCATTTCTTCCAAGTATTGGGAAACGTAGTCGAGTTGCGCATTTTTTTCCGGGATGACGCGGTTCTCCAGTGCGTTCACGCGACGCTTGGTGGCATCGATTTCGTCGAGAAGTTTCATGAGTGCGGTCTCGGTCTCTGCAACCTCTAGCACGGTTTGG
>CAZWHR010000039.1:0-7630 GCA_964633675.1 uncultured archaeon
GTATGGACGACAAACGCACTGGATAAACTTGGAAACCAGGAAATCTACATGTAGAGGTGGAAAAATATGTCAGAAAACAAAGGATGGGACCTGATAAAATATCCGCACCTGACCGAGAAGTCGGTAGGAAAGGTGGACGAGGAGAACACGCTTGTATTCATAGTGGAGAAGGACAGCTCCAAGCCACAGATAAAGAAGGAAGTAGAAGGACTGTTCGATGTAGAAGTGGACAAGGTCAACACACAGATAACGCCGGAGGCGCAGAAAAAGGCATACGTCAAACTCACTCCAGACTACGAGGCTCTGGACATCGCAACGCAGCTGGGAATGCTTTAAAGTGATAAAAAATGGGAAAAAGAACTATTTCAAGGAGAAGAGGACGTGGAACCCCCACCTACAGATCTAACACTCACAGGTCTGAAGGAGAGGTGAAGCACAGCAGGGACGGAGAGATAGGGACAGTTGTAGATATAATCCATGATCCTTCAAGAAGCGCTCCAGTTGCAGAGGTCGAGTTCGAGGACAGAACTGAAAAGGTTCTTGCACCTGAAGGCATATCAACAGGGGACAAGATTGACATGTCCAGAGATGCGGATATCGAGCCAGGTAACACGCTTCCTCTGAAGCAGATTCCTGAAGGAGTGCCCATATACAATATAGAACTGAATCCTGGAGACGGTGGAAAGATAGCAAGATCCGCAGGTACATATGCTTTCGTTATAGCACATGACAGAGATTCAACACAGGTATATCTACCTTCCAAGAACATAAAGCAGTTAGACCCTGAATGTAGGGCAAGTATTGGAGAAGTTGCAGGAGGAGGCAAGAGAGAAAGAACGTTCAGAAAGGCAGGGGACAGACACCACCTAGCAAAGGCCAGAGGAGAGCTTTACCCCAAGACATCTGCAGTAGCTATGAACGCTACGGATCATCCGTTCGGTGGATCAGCAGAACCCGGCAAACCAAAGACAGTTTCAGGAAGTTCCTCACCCGGGCAGAAGGCAGGTTCGATCGCTGCCTCAAGAACCGGGAAGAAGGAGTAGAGGTGAAGAAAGATGCCACAAGAATTCAAATATAGAGGCAAGACGCTTGAAGAACTCCAAAAGATGGACATGGACGAGTTTGCGGAGCTCCTTCCAGCAAGGAAGAGAAGAAGTATCAAACGAGGTCTTACAGAAAGGCAAAAGAAGCTGCTAAAGGATATCAGGCAGGAAGACGAGGTAAGGACTCATGAGAGAGATATGATAATAGTTCCAGAGATGGTCGGTAAGACAATACATGTATACAACGGACAGGATTTCGTAAAGGTGGATATTGAGGAAAGAATGCTCGGCCACTACCTTGGAGAATTCACAAAGAACCGAAAGGAGGTTGAGCATTCAGCTCCAGGACTCGGAGCCACAAGAAGCTCCAAGTACATTCCATTGAAGTGATATGTAATGTCAGATCAAGAACAGAAACAGCAAAAGGAGACCGAGGCCAAGGCACGAGGAGTGAATCTCTCCGTGTCAAGGAAGCACTGTATGGAGATCGGTAGGTTTATCAAGGGAGACAGTGTAGAAAAGGCCAAGGAGAAGCTGGAGAGAGTGATAGAAAAGGATCTGGCAGTTCCATACACCAGATACAACTCCGACCTGGCACACAGGAAAGGAGGTAAAGGTCCTGGAAGATACCCTATAAATGCCTCGAAGGAGGTGCTGAAACTGCTGAAGTCAGCAGAGCAGAACGCCATCAACAACCAGGGGATGGCGCAGGACAGGCTCTACATCTCCGAGTTCTTCACGACACAGGGGCAGAGGTTCCAGACACCTAGGAGGCAGAGAGGAGAGAAACCTAAATCAGCGCATATAACAATCAAATTGAGGGAGAACTAATGATCGAGAAAGAATTCGTACAGAAAAAGATAAACAGGGCTTCGCTTGAGGAATACCTAGAAGAGGAACTCGCAGCAGCTAACTACAGCCATATAGACTTTACAAAAACCAGCACAAGCACAAAGATAACCCTATACTCAGAGAAGCCTGGCCTTGTTATCGGTAGAGGAGGTCACAGGATCAAAGAGCTAACAGAAAAACTGAAGAACGACTTCGGTATCGAAAATCCACAGGTAGAAGTCAGTGAGGTAGATAATCCGGATACAGATGCAAGGATTGTCGCTCATAACGTAAAAGACTGGCTTGAGAAAGGCGGACATCCAAAGAGAGTTGGAAACACATATGCCCGAAGAGTTAGAGAGGCTGGAGCAGCAGGCGTACAGATAGAGATATCAGGCAAACTAGGAGGTAGCCGTGGAAGGAACGAGAAATTCACAAGTGGATATGTCAAGAAATGCGGAGAGACCGCATTAGATAACGTGGACTATGCATACACAAAAGCAGTCACACAACCAGGAGCTCTAGGTGTCAAGGTAAGTATAATGAAAGAGATCCCCGACTACATGAAGAGGCAGAAAGTTGAGTTTGAAGAAAAGGTAGAGGACGAAGCCAAGGAAGACCAAGAAGAAATTGAAGAAGCCGAAGAAGATGCAGACGAAAAAGTAGAGGAAGCGCCCGAAGAGGAAGAAAGTAAATCAGAAGAAAATGAGACCGAAGAATCTACGGATGCTGAAGGATTCGACTACGAGGCGCTTTCGGACGAGAACATAACTGATATCAAGGAAATATTCAAGAAGGAGGATCTTGATCCAGCCAAGGTTCTGGAAGTAGAGAAGGACAACAAGGATAGGAAAACTTTGAAAAAATGGCTTGAAACGAGGATAGATGAATAGAGGTGAAATAGATGGCTATAATCAGAGCTGACGAAATAAGAGACATGACCGAAAGCGAGAGAGAAGAAAAATTGGAAGACCTTCAGCTCGAGATCGCCAAGGAGAAAGGACAGTCAGCTATAGGCGGATTTCCAGAGAACGCTGGACGTATAAAGGAGGTCAGGAAAACGATTGCACGTATAAAGACAATACAAAATGAAGAAAGAAATCCTGATCAAGGGAACTAAAACGGAGGAACAATGACAGAAACCTGCCAGAAATGCGGACTTTCCAAGGACATATGTGTCTGTAAAACGATAGCAAGAGAAGGACAAAAGATTGAGGTCAAAACCTCAGAGAGGCGTTTCGGAAAGATCATGACCGTGATCACAGGGCTTGACGACCAGGATCTGGACGTTCAGGATCTGGAGTCCAAGCTCAAATCCAAACTCGCCTGTGGAGGAACGTCAAAGGACGGGCAGATCGAGCTCCAGGGCGACCATATGAGAAGGATAGAAGACGTACTGGTGGAGCTGGGCTTTGAGAGGGATGCTATCGAGGTAAAATCCTAGGAGTTAAAGGAAGATGCCAAGGACACCAAAAAACCTTCCTCGACACGAGCTCATAGGTCTTGAGGTCGAGGTCGTGGAGTCCACCGGAAACCGCCAGGGTATCAAGGGGAAGGTGGTCAATGAGACGGAAAGCACCCTTGTGGTAGAGACGGATGAGGGTGAAAAGACCGTTCCAAAGGAGGAGAGTCACCTCCAGTTCATGGTAGACGATTTAAAAGTTCGGGTTAATGGAAGGCTGTTGGAGGGCAAACCCGAGGAAAGGATCGGGAAGAGGTTTCCCGGAAAATGGGGCGAAAACGTAAGAGGATGATGAAAAATGTCAAAAGCAAGAGCTATAGGCTTGGACGTAGAAGTACCGGAGGGAACATGTAAGGACGAGAACTGTCCATTTCACGGAGAGCTTCCGGTCAGGGGCAGGACTTTCGAGGGAAAAGTAGAGTCCAGCACAATGGACAAGACGGCAGTTGTATCATGGGAATACGCCGAGAAGATCCCCAAGTATGAACGGTATGAGAGACGTAACAAGCGGATTTCGGTACATAATCCTAAATGCATAGGCGCAAGTGAGGGAGATACTGTCAGGATTGCAGAATGTAGACCGCTCTCCAAAACCAAGAAGTTCGTTGTAATAGAGAAGAAAGAAGAGGGTTGATAGGGAATGAAATCAGTCGCATCAAAGATTACGAAGTCCCTTGAGATAGGTTCCGAGCTTGTATGTGCAGACAACTCGGGGGCTAAGAAGCTTGAGGTTATAGGAGTTACCTCAAGAAAGACCACAAAAGGGCGTAGGAGCCGTTGTGGTATCTCCGACCACTTGAAGGTCAAGGTACTGAAGGGAGAACAGGAGCTTAAAGGAGATAAGCACGATGCGATCATAATCAGACAGAAACAGTATTTCCGGAGAGGTAATGGTCTCAGAGTTAAATTTGAGGATAATGCGGCAGTGCTTATAGAAGGAGAGACAAACATGCCTAAAGGAAACCGTATAAAAGGAGTTGTCGCCAGGGAAGTTGTAGAGCGATATCCTCCTATCGGGAAGATAGCATCGAGGGTGGTATAATGAAGTGGAAGAAAAGCTGGAAGAGTTCAGAAAAGCCTGAGAAGCAGAGGAAGTATAGACGTAATGCTCCCGAACACCACCAGAAACAGTTCCTCTCAGCAAGGCTGGGCGATGACGTAAGGGAGAAGGTCGGCACCAAGACCCTGCCAGTAAGAGAAGGAGATAGAGCAGAGATCATGAGAGGAGACCACAGAGGAGAGACAGGAGAGGTTACAAACGTGGATCATGAAGAGTACAAAATCTACCTGGACGGTGTTGAACGGGAAAGAGTTGATACTACAGCAGCAAAGGTTGCTATAAGGCCTTCGAACCTGAAGATAACAAAGCTCAATACTGATGACCATAGAAGACTGCGGAAATATAACGTTACAGAGGAAGATAAGGAAGATATATCTGTAGAAGAGGAAGAAGAGGAAGAAGAGGAAGCAGAAGAAACTGAAAATCAGGAACTGGAAGAGAGGGATATAGAGGAAGAACTTGACGAGAGTTCAGACGAAGTGAACAGCGAGGAGGGTGGAGAAAAAGATGAAGACACAGACGCAGATTACGAAGAGCTTGCAAATCATAACATCTCAGATATAAAGGATGCGGTAAAAGAAGAAGATATCGATTCGGAAAAGATGCTAGAAGTAGAGAAACAGAACAAGGACAGAAAGACACTCAAAGAATGGCTTAAAAAACAGTCTAACGGAGGTGAAAACTGATGGCGCATCAGAAAAGACTTTCAGCACCAAAGCATTATCCTATAAAGAGGAAAGGTAGTAGTGCCTATGTAATAACAGGAGAAGGACCTCATCCTATAGAAGAGGGAATACCACTAGCAGTATTCCTTAGAGACGTCACACCTTACGCAGCCAATCTATCCGAAGCCAGAGAAATACTCAACAACCGGAACGTCCATATCAACGGTAGAGTGGAGAAAGATCCTCGGCGTACAGTCGGATTCATGGATCTAATAAAACTGGACAAGGTTGACAAGAGCTACAGAGTCCTTAGAGAAAAGGATAACATGGTATTTAAAGAAGTAGATGACTCGGGCAAGAGGCTGTACCAGGTCAGGGACAAGACCACACAGAAAGGTGGAAAGACACAGTTAAACCTTGATAGTGGAGAGAACAAGATAACAGAAGAGGACTACAGCACATACGGAACAGTTGTCGTAGATCTTGACTCACATGATATCGAGGACTATCTTCCTCTTGAAGAAGGAAGTCTTGTGTACATCACAGAAGGAAAACATGCTGGAGAAACCGCAGAGGTCGAAAGCATAGAGATCGTGAAGGGCTCCCAGAGCAATAGGATACTGCTTGAACAGGACGGAAAGGAGTTCGAAACCACCCAAGACCACATATTCGTGGTCGGCAAGGGCACACCGGAGGTGGAACTATGAACCCTATGAGGAAAATAAAGATACATAAGGTAACCGTAAACATCGGTACCGGCGAAGTAGGAGACGATGTTGAGAAGGCAGCGAAGCTTATAGAGAAGGTAACCGGTAGCACAGCCATAAGGACAGTTTCAGGTAAAGGATCAAAGGGATTCGGAAAAAGAGAGGGCCTAGAGATAGGTGCCAAGACAACCCTAAGAGGAGAAAAAGCAAAAGAAGTGCTTGAAAAACTGCTTGACGCCATGGAAGAGAAATTATCCATAAATAATTTCGATGACCGAGGGAACTTTGCTTTCGGAGTTCCAGAGTATATTAACATAGAAGATATAGATTATGACCCTCAAATAGGTATGAGAGGGCTGGATGTAGCAGTAACCCTGGAGAGACCCGGATTCCGGGTTCGAAGGAGGGATGAAAAGAGCACAAATATAGGCAAGGAACACAGGATTGACCCTGAAGAGGCAGCAAACTTTGTGAAGGACAACTTCGGAATCGAGATAGAAGGTGCATAAAATATGAGCTATCAGGGAGTACTGGAACAGATAAGCCACAACGAGAACAAGGTCAAGAGATTCAAGAAGAACAACAAACCCAAGGACCGCGACTTCGGCAAGTCCCTTAGGAACTGTAGAAGATGCGGACGTAGAGGGCGAGGCATCATAAGGAAATACGGTCTAAAATACTGCAGGCAGTGCTTCCGTGAGATAGCGCCAAAGCTTGGATTCAAAAAGATGAACTAGAGGTGAGAGATATATGCAGCACGATACACTGGCAGATGCCCTTTCGGCTATAGACAACGCCAGAGAGATAGGAAAGAAGGATGCAGTGGTAGAACCTGCCACCAATCTCGTAAAGAACATGCTAAAGATCCTGCAGCAGCAGGGATACATAGGTCTATTCGAACACGTTGAGGACGGAAAGGGAGGAAAGTTCAAAGTAGAGATCGGAAAGGCGCTAAACGAGTGCAAGGCAATCAAGCCAAGGTTCTCTGTCTCCAAGGACGGATACCAGAAATACGAGAAACGATTCCTCCCTGCAAGAGGTTTTGGAGACCTGATAATCACCACACCGCAAGGTGTCATGACCCACAGAAAAGCGCAAGAAGAGGGCCTGGGTGGAAGGCTGCTGGCATACGTCTATTGAGGTGGAATATATGGAAAGAGAGATTGAGATACCTGAGGATCTAGAGGTAGAGAAGGAAGGAGACATTATCAAAATTAGCTCAGGCGATAAAGAGGTAGAGAAAGAATTTGGGCATCCTAAAACCAGTGTAGAGCTGGAAGACGGATCTGTAAAGATATCGACCAAATCAGACAAGAGAGACAACAAGGCTATACTCGGAACATATGCTTCCCATATACAGAACATGATAGAGGGAGTTAAGGACGACTATGTATACAAGCTGAAGACTGTCTACGCCCACTTTCCTATGACAGTAAAGACCGAAGGAAACGAAGTTGTGATACAGAACTTCATTGGTGAGAGAGCTCCTAGGAGGGTCGAGATAATGGAGAATGTCTCAGTAAATGTGGATAACGATGAGGTCACCGTTAGAGGTCCCGACAAGGAGAACGTCTCCCAGACCGCTGCAAGGATAGAACAGGAGTGTAGCAAAGGGACAAGAGATCCGAGAAAGTTCCAGGACGGTATATACCTTACAGAAACGGGTGAATGATAGATGTCAAAGAAAGACAAAAAGAAAAAGTTTGCAAGGCAGAACAGCCACAAGCACAACAGGGTTGACAGCTCTTGGAGAAGGCCTAGAGGTATCCATAGCAAGTCAAGGCTGGGTAAGAAGTATGGAAAGGCACTTCCCGGTGTAGGACACAGGACGCCGAAAGATATAAGAGGTCTTCATCCATCCG
>CAZWHR010000040.1:0-7542 GCA_964633675.1 uncultured archaeon
GATCTTCTATCGTAAGTGGGAAACATATAAAAAAGATCGTAATACATTGTATTACAAAGTGATTTGAATGGCGAGAAAGACTACTCTAAGCGCAATAAAAGCGGATATCGGAGGTAGCCCAGGACATTCACAAACACACGAAAGACTTCTAAAGGCCTGTAGGGAACACCTGGAGAGAAACGGAGAGATACTTGACGACTTCCACGTCACCCATGTAGGGGACGATATACAGATAATAATGACACATCAAGAAGGGGAAGATAGTGAAGAAATACACCAATTAGCATGGAAAGCATTCCAGGCCGGAACTAAAGAAGCTGAAGACATGAAACTATACGGAGCAGGCCAGGACCTACTTTCAGATGCTTTCTCAGGAAATATCAAAGGTCTCGGGCCAGGTATAGCTGAGATAGAGTTCACAGAGAGACCTTCAAACCCCGTAGTGGTCTTCATGATGGATAAAACAGAGCCAGGAGCATTCAACTTACCTATATACAAGATGTTTGGAGACCCGTTCAACACAGCAGGACTTGTTATAGATCCTTCTATGAGCCATGGATTCAGATTCGAGGTCATGGACACCAAAAAAGACAAGCTTATAACTCTTAGCTGTCCGGAAGAAATGCACGAGCTTCTGGCCCTTATAGGAACCACCGGAAGATACGTGATCAAGAACATCTACCCTAAGGAGGACAACAAAAACAAGTCCAACGAACCTGTAGCTTCAATTTCCACAGAAAAGCTGAGGAAGATAGCAGGAGAATACGTGGGTAAGGACGATCCTGTAGCAATAGTTAGAGGTCAATCAGGTCTTCCAGCCATGGGAGAGATCCTTGAAGCATTCTCACACCCACACATGGTTGCCGGATGGATGAGAGGAAGCCACAACGGGCCTATGATGCCTGTAGGCTTGGATAACAACGCCTGCACAAGGTTCGATGGACCGCCAAGAGTCCGAGCTCTCGGAATACAGATATCTGATGGCAAGATGCATGGAAAGACCGACCTGCTAGGGGACACCGCTTTCGATCAGACCAGAGAGAAATGTATGGAAATCACAGATTACATGAGGAGGCACGGACCCTTCGAGCCACACAGACTTCCAAACGAAGACATGGAGTACACCGCACTTCCAAGAATAATCGACAGGTTTGAGAACCGGTTCGAAGACGCATCAAAGAAAGATAGCGAGGGTGTAGACGATGAAAAGTTGGAAACAACAAGATCTGTCGAATAAGAGAGTTCTCCTGAGAACCGATATAAATCTACCTCTGGAGGATGGGGAACCAAAGAAGAACCTGCGGTTCAAGGAATATATGGGAACAATTCAGAAGCTCTCGGATAAAGGCTGCAAAACTGTAGTCCTAGCTCACCAAGGTAGGCCCGGGCGTGAGGACTTCCTATCTCTGCATAAACATGCGAAGATGATGTCCGACCACCTTGGAAAGAAGGCTGATTTTATCTCAGGCTTCTTCTGCAAAGAAGGTAGAAGAAAGATAAAATCCCTTGAAAGCGGAGATGTAGCCCTTATGGAAAACATAAGATTCCTTTCAGAAGAACTAGAGAACCGCTCTCCAGAAGAACACGCAGAAAACCACTTTGTCCGCCGACTGCACAAACCTTTCGATATATTTATGAACGACGCTTTCTCCGCCGCCCACCGCTCCCACGGAAGCATGGTGGGATTCAACCAGCACCTACCCTCATACGCCGGGCCCGTAATGCAAAGAGAAGTGGAAAACTGCAGGAAGGCACGTGAAAAAATCGAAGACTCTCTTCTAGTTTTTGGAGGAGAAAAAACTTCAGACATCGCCAAGATACTGAATAACATGATAGGAAGAGCCAAAAAAGTTCTTCTAGGAGGAATCCCGGGGGAGCTAGCCCTCGAAATCACTGGCCACGACCTGGGGAAAAAATCAGAGTGGCTGGAGAAGAGAAATCTCAAAGAGGGAAAGAAAAAACTGGCAAAGATAATAAGGAACCATAAGAACAAAATAGAGTTCCCCAAGGATCTGAAGACCCGGGAAGGGAATCACAGGATAGAAGAACTGCCTACCGACAGTCTTCCATGGGACATAGGCGACAGAACCAGGCGTAGATATATTGAAGAGATAAAAAGATCGGATTCGATAGTTGTCAAAGGGCCTATGGGAGCATACAACAGAGGATTTGAAGAAAGTAGCAAAGCAGTAATAGATTCTGTAGCAGAATCAGACGGCTTCAGAGTTCTTGGAGGAGGACATACCTCTTCCCTAGTATCAAGATATGGTAGAAAACTGGAGGAATTCTCCCATGTGTCTATAGCTGGAGGAGCATTTGTAAGGTTCCTTGGAGGGGAGAAACTTCCTGCTATAGAAGCCCTGAATAAATACTAGTGGATCTTTTGATAGGTGTGGAATATGGCAAAGATAGCTGTAAATGGGGTAGGAACGATAGGAAAAAGGCTGGCATCAGCCGTTATTAAACAGAAGGATATGGAATTAATCGGAGTTGCGGACGTGGCCCCGACACCAGATCTTAGAGCATTCCTGCAGAAGCATCCGGACACAAATCTGTATGCCTGTGGAGAAGATGCTAAGGAAAAGCTGAGCAAGGAGATATATGGTCCAGATGGGGAAGTAGAGGAACTAGTAGAGAAAGCAGATCTGGTGTTCGATGCTACGCCACCAGGGATAGATAAACAGAACAAGAAGGAACTATATGAACCTCTGGAGGTAAAGGCGATATTTCAAGGAGGTGCAGACAGCGATATAGCGCCTGTCCATTTCAACGCTTCCGCAAACTTCAAGGAAGGTAAGGGCAGGGACTTCGTAAAGGTCGTGTCCTGTAACACCACTTCTCTCTGTAGGACGCTGCATCCGCTCCATACCGGGCCGGGGATAGATTCGGTGACCGCTTCACTTGTTAGGAGGGGCGGAGACCCCAAACAGGACTCCCGAGGACCTATAGATTCCATAATACCAGTTACGGATGTTCCTTCACACCACGGTCCTGATGTCCAAGCAGTTATGCCCGATGTTGACATACAGACCCTTGCAGTCAAGGTGCCAACAACTCTCTCCCATGTTCACATGGTAGAAGCTAGGCTTGACAAGGATGTGGAAGAGGCTGATATCAGAAGGATCTTCAAGAAGGCGCCAAGAATCCATCTTGAGAAGGCAGGACATGGATTTGACTCAACCGCAAAGGTGATAGAGAAGATGAGAGATCTGGAGAAACCTCGAAATGACATGCACGAGGCAGCGGTATGGGACGAAACCATAACTGCGGAGGGAAATAGTCTCTACTGGATCCACATGGTTCACCAGGAGTCTATAGTTGTTCCTGACAATATTGACGCCGCCCGGGCGATGCTTGGAACAGCTGAGAAAGAGGAATCCATGAAGAAGACCGACAAGAGCCTGGGGATTAGAGCTCAGGCCTAACATGTGAGGCCTTTAAATCCCGCTATCCTAAAAAAAAAGTATGGCGGTTATAACTCCTGATATCTTGATGGATTTCTTCCACATGGCCGGGATAATTATAGGTCTAGGAGCGGTTACCGTAGTTGACACAATGGGGATGCTCTCCAGAAATTCAAGGAAATGGACGCAGATAACTGTGGACGCCCACCATGTCACAAAGCCGCTTATCTGGCTGGGGATAGGCATCATAGCTCTTACTTGGGTAATAAAGATGCATCTAGGTGTTTTTAACACCATAGCATACTGGAAAACTGGGCTCCTGGCTCTAATGGTTCTGAACGGCTGCTTCCTGTCCTTCTATGTAAGCCCCTATCTTGACAGCCTCAGGGGAACAGGGAAACTGGTATCGGACAGGATGAAGATGAAGATCACGACTTCGGCAGTTGTATCCTTTTTGAGTTGGTGGAGCTTCGTCTTCATAACAGTAGTAAGGCTCTAGAACGCTTCTCTGTATTTCGCCGGTGGAAACTATAAAATAGTTCAGAAAAAATTGCCCATAGAGGGGTCAAAATCTTGGTAAGGAAAATATTAGGGATAGATGAAGCGGGTCGAGGCCCAGTCATAGGAAGCCTCTTCATAGGAGGAGTCTCTATAGAAGAAGATAGACTTGGAGATCTAGAAGGCATAGGTCTGAAGGATTCCAAGAAGCTTGCGGATCGGAGAAGGAAGGATTTTGATCCAAAGATCAGGGAGATCGCGGACGAGGTACACGTAAAAGAGGTGACCGCATCGGAGATAGACGAACTTAGGAAGATAATGAGCCTGAACAAAATAGAGCTCGGAGCCTTCTCGGAAGTAATATCACTCCTAAAACCGGACAAGGCATACATAGATCTTCCGGAGCCTGACGGAGAACGCTTTGGAAAGAAGATAAAGGCAGAACTGGAGGAGGATATAACTGATGGCCTGGAGATAGTTGCGGAACACGGTGCTGATGATGAGTATCCTATAGTGTCGGCTGCCTCCATCCTTGCAAAGAACGCAAGAGAGGAACACGTAGCGGAGCTGAAGGAGAAATACGGCGTAGACTTCAAGTCAGGATATCCGCACGACAAGCCTACTATAAAGTTCCTCAAGGACTATCTGGAGAGGAACGGCGAGCTTCCTCAAGAGACTAGGATGTCCTGGAGCACAGCAGAGAGAATTATAAAAGAATGTCGGCAGGGAAGTCTATCAGATTTCTAAACATTTGTATAGCTCTATGGGGTCTAATCTAAGATAATTTAAACCACACCTCAAAACACGGCTATAGAGTCTCCATGAAAGAGGCCTCCGGGGATGAAAACCTTCTGGAACCTGGGGGAAATACGGCGCAGGAATCCAGATATCTCTTCATCTCGGACCCCCACTGTAATATAAAGGAGAACTGTAGCAGGGAGATGTCCGAAAGGGTGGAGGAATACGGCAAAGAATACGGGTGCGATACTCTAGTAATAGGGGGTGATGTAATAGGCACCGGACATCTAGAAAGGTTTCTACAGACTGATTTCGAGGAAAAAAAGCTGGTAAGAGGCAACCACGACAACTACACATTTAAGAGAGATATATCCGAAATGGATAGCCAGGGGGAAATCAACTACAGCCCTAATCTTCTTAAATGGGGGGAGAATGGCTATACTCTTGCTTTAAGGCATGATCCATCGGATTTCGAAACCCACGGAAGGTTCGATATGGGTCATGAGAAAAAGGAGAAGCCAAAGGAGGCGATGGACTGGGTATACGATATCATTCTATATGGACATACCCATAGGCCTCACGTGCGGATATTTGAGGAGGACAATACGCTTGCTATAGGTGCTGGAAGCATATACTGGAACTATACTCCTCATGACTGTGAACCTAGAAAGAGCGCACATATACTAACGTTAGAGGAAGACGGGACAACGGTACAGCATCTGGATTACGAGAAAGACCGAATCATGGATGAAAAGAAGTATGTTAAGGAAGATGGGGTGCTTAAACCCGCCTCATAGCCAAAAAAAGCATACATGGGCTATTGAAACAGCTCTGGCTGAATAACGCTATTTTTCCTACTAGCTCCTTATCTCCATGATACCAACCCGTTACCAGATCTGGAGAGTAAGAGCCAAACAATAAAAAGAATAGGATGAAAATGGGCAAAGAGGAAAATGCAAAGAAAATATACTTCAGACCTGCAACCCGGAGACGGCAAAGTGAAGGTCTCTGGATGGGCGCACGAGATCAGAGACATAGGAAAGCTTGTATTTATCATACTGAGAGACAGAGAAGGTACTGTACAGATAGTGTTCAAAGAGGATGAGCTTGAAAAAGAGATGTTCAAGGAGGGAAAATCTCTCAGGCAGGAAGATGTTATAGAAGTTATAGGCTCTGTGAAGGAAAGCCAGGAAGCGCCTGGCGGTCTTGAGATCATGCCTGAAAGGCTTGAAATACTTAACAAGGCGGAGACCCCTCTACCTCTGGATGTATCAGGTAATATAGACTCCGAGATGGCTACCAGGCTGGACAACCGGTTCATGGATCTCAGACAGCCACAGATACATAGGATATTCCGTGTAAGAGATAAGCTTATAACAGGTATGAGAGAGTGGTTTGACGAGAGCGGTTTCATAGAGATACATACACCAATAATATCTAAAGGAGGTGCCGAGGGAGGCGCTACGCTCTTCCCTGTGGACTATTACCAGAACGAAGCTTTTCTTAGACAGTCTCCTCAGCTATACAAGCAGATGCTGATGGCTGCAGGCTTTGATCGGGTTTATGAGATCGGTCCTTCCTTCAGGGCAGAGAAGTTCGCAACCTCTAGGCATGTGTCGGAGTTCACACAGTGGGATGTGGAGCTGTCCTTTATAGAGGATCACAACGACGTTATGGATGTTCTGGAAGATTCTATAACCCATCTGATGGGCTATTTGGAGGAACATGCGGAAAAAGATCTGGAGGCGTTTGATGTTGAGATTAATATTCCTGAAGAGGACTTCCCAAGGATAACTTTCGATAGAGCTATAGAGATACTTGACGAGGAGTTCGACTACAGCCCTGATGAAGAGGGAGACTTAGATACCAAAGGAGAAAAACTGCTGGGAGAGCACTTCGTTGCGAAAGGACATGAGTTCTTCTTCGTGGTTGGTTTTCCTGGAGAGAAATTCTACTACATGCAGGACAGGGAAAAAGACAACATAGCATCTAGAAAGTTTGACCTGATCTACAGAGGTCAGGAATTAGCATCAGGAGGTCAGAGAGAGCACAGGCTGGAGGTGCTGACCGAGAAGATGGAGGAACAGGGGGTTGATGAGAGCAACTTCACTTTCTATCTTGAATCCTTCAAGTTCGGTATGCCGCCACACGGAGGCTACGGACTAGGTATAGACCGGCTGGCCACAAAGATTCTCGGACTTGACAATATCAAGGAGGCAATCCTGTTCCCGAGGGATCCAACAAGACTGACGCCATAATTAGAAAACGGTTCTAGGCACAAATTCCTCTCCAGAAATAAAAAAAAACTTAAAAAATAGACTGAAAACCATAAAGTATGAGAGTGAGGAAATTAGCTCTTTTACAAGCCCTGCTAAACGGGCCAAAGGGAAGCGGGCATGCAGCTCAAGGTACGCATGATAAAGAGCTTATCAATCTAGAATACGATTACGAAACCGTAAAGAACGGCGTAGGGATTTATGAGAACGGAGAGGATGTGTTCTTCGGTATCAAAAGGCCGGACGGATCAATGGAGATAATGAGCCCTTGTAAAAATAGCTCTATATCGGCTGAATTACAGGAAAAAATCTACAAAGACCTAATAGAATATGAGGGGCCAGCCCCCCTGAGATACACTGGGCCCTACCAAATGGGGCCTCTAAAATACGGTCATGTAGAAAAAGGAGGGCCAGAAGAAAATACAGGATCCGCAGAATACGAAGGGACGCCATTCAAAGATGTAGATCCCGTAAGCTGGGCTTTCCACAAAGTAAAGAAATTTTTATCGGGAGAATAATTAGTCTTAATTTAGTTAGAATGCATTATTCTTGGAGTAAGATGCATCAGAATGCATTTTAGAACCTTCTAGCAGCCGAATCAGGGCAAAGTTTTTATCCCCTTAGAC
>CAZWHR010000041.1:0-5266 GCA_964633675.1 uncultured archaeon
TCCTCTCCGGTATGCTGCTTTGTGTCGTCCAGCGAAGTTCTGAATCTTCGATTCATTATTTAATACACCTAGATAACAATAATTCCATGTATATTTATATAGTTTTGGGATTGTGGAAGAATCTAGGCCCATTGGTGGAGATGGAGGTCGATGGATGGAAGGGTATTTAAGAATTACTGTCATAAGACGTGGTTGCTGGCGGCCACAGCGAGGGGGCCACACCCGTACCCATCCCGAACACGGAAGTAAAGTCCCTCAGCGATCCGGTCAGTACTGTCGGAAGACGGGAGAGCCGGGACGCCTGCCAGCGCTTTCACCCCACCTATCCCAAAAGCCATATATAGTTTCTACACATAGTCAATAAGTGATACCAAAAATAAGGAAGTAACAGGAGCCGACCTGGTGTAGTTCGGACCATCATACCACCCTGTCACGGTGGTGACGCGGGTTCAAATCCCGCGGTCGGCGCTTTCGATTATTCTAACCTTGTCATAAATTTTTCAAGGTTTTTTTGCGTCTGGTTGGTCTAGTGGGAAGTCTATGTATTCTGCTAGTCTGTTGAATTGGGAGGCGTAGTCTCTTAGGCTTGCGTCGCCTGCTCCTCCGCTTCTAGCTTTTCTGAAGAAGTTGTCCAACACTTTTTTGTTGTGTTGGGAGAGCTGTGGGTTTGAGGCGAGTTTTTGGTTGGTCTGCTTTAGTGAGTTGTATTGCATAGGTTGCTTTGTGTCTCTTTATGCGGATGCACCTCCCGCTTAGTTGTTTGGTGGAGAAGGGTAATAAAACTTACGGTTAAGCAGTTATTGAACACGGACAGGAATGGACCCGCCCAGATTTGAACTGGGGATCTCCACGTTATCAGCGTGGCGCTCTAACCTAGCTAAGCTACGGGTCCTCGCAGATCGGCGAGGGCGATGCGACGGGATCCGAATCGGAGATTCGAACCCACCTTCAAAAGAGCAGTTATCATGCTCTCTACCTGTCTTTAGTGAATGTGGCTGGAAGATTTAAAAACTTCTGGAGTACTGCTACTCTGTAATTGAAGTATTCTAGACGGGACTTTCCAGCCCATATATTTTTAAGTCCTTGTAAGAAACTCTAAGATGCTATGACCGACAATTTGGATAACCCTCTGGAGGAGTTAGGTAAAGCTTTGGAAAAGGCTTCTGAATCTATAGACCTAAACAATGAGTTCAATAGCGAAGAGCTTTACAACAATATCAAAGATTCCGACCATTGGGAAGACCAAGGATACAAGCTCGCAGATTCCGACACCCGTTATGAAGAAGACACAGATAAAGTAGAGAGGTACCATGCCCAGTTCTGCAAGCTAGGGGGCGAGAACCGTTGGGTTCATGTTAGAGTGCCTGGCGGAACCACCGACAGTATTCGATATCTCGTCACGATGGGGGATGAAGACACGATAAGGGATGATTTGGAGGAGGCGGTCTATCAGGCTCTAGACGAGATGGACTGATCCCTCCTACCATCGCTTCCTGAAGTTCTCCTCCTTCCACTTCTCGTACAGCTCATCCGCCCTATCGTTCATCATAGAGAGGTGCTCCACAGCACTGTCCAGGGTCTCCATCTGTCCTTCTGTAAGCTCAGGGTTGCGCAGGAACTCCAGTTCTATAGGCTCCACGTAGTCCTTCCCTATCTCCGTAGGAACAGTCATAGCAACATCCTCCCACGGCCCGTACTCCTCATGATAGGTGCATACACTGGCGTTCTCAGTACCTCCGTTTGACAGCAGCTTATGCACGAGATCCGAGCTCACCTTTGAAGGCCCTATGTAAGGTGTATCACCCGTCTTACCTCTGAGGAATATGGCTTCTGTAGTGACCCTGTCGGTTACTTCTTCTATACCCTTCCTCGCCTTCTGGTGAGGATTATCTGCTCCTTCCTCTCTGTACTTCTTCGCAAGGTAGTCCTCTGCGTTCATACCTCCAAAGCTGACATTGTAGAACACTACATTGTCCCCGTGCTCCCCGATAGCCATTCCGTTGGCCTTGTCAAAGCTGAGATGATGGTCGAACTCGTCCTCCAAGTGCTTTGCAAACAGCTTGTTCAGCCTGTGGTACTCCATCTGAGCCCCTGTAGACAGCACGGATCTATCCCCACAGTCTCCGCTGCAGAACCCTTCCTCGACTTTCTCCCCCCGGTATCTCTGCACACTTCTGACCAGAACATCAACAGGGTTGATACCTACCACATACTTGGCGTTCGGAGAGTAGTCGAAAGCCATCTGCGCATCATCCAGAGTTATCTCTAAGTTTTTCTCCAGCAGCAGATCCCTCTCCTGCACACCTTTCTCGTCCGCTATCTCGGAGAGCTCCCTGTCCGCACTGTTCCTGAGGCTTTCCATGCTCAGGCCTTTCCAGTTGACCCATACCTCTGCCTCCTTTATAGCATCCTTGTATCTATCATCTATACCCTTTTGAGGGTCTGCAACCGCGATCTCGGGCCTTGTGTAGTTCTGTGTCGGACTTCTCTCCCTGTATGCACTTATCTCGTGCTCCATCCACTCCTTCTTGGCCTCGCTCCTGACAACCCCGACTAGATCGTTGACCTTGGGATCTGTCATCAGGTGTTTGAGAGTTTCTTCTCCTACTTTTCCGTTTGCTCCGGCAACCACTACCTTGCCGGGCTCGTAATCCTTCTCCACTTTTGAATAGTCTTTCATTATTGAATCATCTCTTAACTTTATTTTTTGAAATTTTAATCCGTGTTTGAACACGTCTGTCTCTAAATGGCCCTTTCAGCTATTCTTCAGATCCTCTTCCAGCCTCTCTTTGTCCATACTGTGCTCTCCATCAAAGAAGTCTACAACTTTCTCTGCATCCTTCTCGGCGTTCTTCAGACACACCGATGCTCCGGGAGAGGGAGTCATGTTGAAGATTATGTCATCTCCAACTATCTTGGCTTCTCCCATGACCATTTCTCGTTTCTCTGTATCGATTATCTGAGGTCTCAGACCTCCAAGCCCTGATCCGTGCTCCAGATCGCTCATCTCCATTGATGGAATAATCTTCCTGACATTCTTCATGAACTCCCACTTTCCTATGATCGGGATATCGTACACGAAATTCCTCAGGATGAACTTGAAGATGTCCCAGTCCGCTACAATGTTGAAGATCGTTGCTAAAGTCGATGGAGTAGGTTTAAACACTCTGAAGAAGTCTATAAACGTCTTGAGGTTCCTCCTCTCCAGCACAGGCATCACTCTAGCTGTAGGCCCAAACCTTGTCTGATCCGGATTAACAACGTTTGGATCCCCATGTATTGCTGCAAAAGGTAGCTTGTCTATCTGTACCATGTAGACCTTGTTGTTAAGCGCCTTATCTGCGACCCAGAAGTCTCCCTGGGTGGGAAGTACCGAGAGATTCTCTCCATAACCCAGGTCGTGGGCAAACTCCAGGCTGTGCGAGCCTGCTGACACCACTACTTTATCAGCTTCAAAATCTCCTTCATCAGTCTCTACTGTGTAGTTCTCACCTTCATCGATATTCGTGACCTTTGTACCAAGATACATGTCTGTATTTGTATCATGTGCATCCGCTTTTTCCGCCATCGACTTTGCAAGTGCATGGTAGTTAATAGCGTATCCTTTCGGAGAGACAAGAGCCATAATTTCGGTGTCTGGATCTCGACCTTCTACTATATTGGGCTCTATCTCTCTGAGCTTTTCTCTGCCTGCCTTATACAGCTCCGGGAAGAGGTCATTTATCTTCTCATATCTCTTCTCCAGCTTCTCCACCTCTTCCTCTCCTACACCTAGAACCATCTTCTGGGTCTTGTTGAACAGGTGATCCCCGTTCTCCTCGACATAGTTCTCCACCATATCGGCTGCCACCTTGACCTTCTCTGCTTTCTCCCTAGAGTAGTTGGTCTCTATATCTCCATAGTGCAGAGTGTGGCTGTTGTTGGTGTGGTGGGAGTTCACGGCTGCGATCTCATCATACTTCTCGATCAGCGCAATCCT
The DNA here is from genome assembly GCA_964633675.1 of uncultured archaeon. Classification (GTDB taxonomy): domain Archaea; phylum Nanohalarchaeota; class Nanosalinia; order Nanosalinales; family Nanoanaerosalinaceae; genus JAXINT01. The sequence continues at coordinate 3,980 of CAZWHR010000041.1, forward strand.
CCCTATGTCGGTGTATTCTGCCAGCACATAGAACAGTGCGGTTCCGCTTATCCCTCCACCTACTATAATGACATCGTATCTATCATCTTCCATGATATCTCTCACCACCTACTTCTTCCCTATACTTTTATATTTTCCCCCTACAGCCTCTCTCGCTTTTACTTTAGAAAGTAAAGGCTTTAGGTTTAGAAAGTAAACGATTTAGTCTTGGAAAGCCTATATTTTAGGCCTGACAGAAGGTTTTTCCTGACTCTGCACCGATCATCCCAGGACCCTATCCGCCTACCTCTATAGCTGAAGAGAGGTCTGATCCCAACCTTGCCCCCAGCTCCTCTCCCAGCTCATCTATCCCCTCAGGCTGAGTCTTCATCGCGCTGTTGCTAGAGATCTTATCTATAACTCCCTCCTCCAGCACAAGTTTATCCGACCTGAGCTTCTTCTCAACAATCTTAACTGCCAGATTCTCTATAATTATCTCAGATATCTCTTCCAGTCTATCCAAACCTTTCTCAGTAATCCTGTATCCCTCTACATACCTCTCGATCTTATCCGGCCTTACAGGATAGGACTCTACAAGACCCTTCTCCTCCAGAAGGTCCAGCTTCCTGCTTATGGTCTGCGCATTTACCTCCTTACGGATGTTCAGCGGACACAGGTCTCCCCTGCGCCACTCGTTTATCCTCCTGGTAACCTCCCTCTTCCAGAGCGGCTCCCCGTCCTCTTTCAGCTTTAGAAGGATGCAGTAGGAGGTCTGGTTCACTCCCCCTTCTTCAGGATAGATGTCAGGTATGTTTATCATGATATCTAGTATTTGCTCGCAAACTATAAAAATAGCTGCTATTACAGGGCTACAGAGAACTCTGTAACACCGGGATTAAATGCATTACACTGTAAGGAGAGACCCTGAAACTGTACATTCAGAAAGTTTAATAAACACATACCTCTAATACTGTATTACGGCAGGGCTGGAAGAACCTGGAGAGGTGATCACCATGAGAGACAAGAAAGAGAGAAGGCTCACAACCGAGATATTTGGCAAAAAGGTGAACTTCGAGTATTCCGAGGATGCTCTGGGATATACCATAATAGCGCTTAGAGTTGTAATGGGCTGGGTTCTTTTCTACGGAGGTATAACCAAGGTCCTGGATCCTTCATGGACCGCAGCAGGATACCTCAAGAATGCTATTCCTGCTGCAAACCCGTTCACATCTATGTGGATGGCGATGGCTGGAAGCCCGGTGATTGACTACCTTGTCATGTGGGGTCTGACCCTGACAGGGTTGGGAC
>CAZWHR010000041.1:5276-7416 GCA_964633675.1 uncultured archaeon
GATAATAGGCGCTCTGGTAAGGTGGAACTCATTCTGGGGTGCAGTGATGATGCTGTTCTTTTGGCTGTCCAGCTTCCCGCTGGAACACTCCATACTTATAGACGACCACTTGGTCTACGCAGCACTCCTGTTCGGACTAGGAGCGTTTGGAGCCGGAAGGATATTCGGAGTTGACAGCTACCTGGAGGACACAGAACTGGTGAAGAACAACCCCTGGATCAAGTACCTGACCGGGTGACCTGAAATGGCCAGGAGATTCAACAAGAAAGCCATCTTTGGCGTGGTTTTTGTTCTGTTAATAGGAGTTGCACTTGCATTTAGTCTAGAGATAAATACTGGAGGAGCTTCTGAAGAGAAAAAGAAGTTTGCGCAGTGCCTAACGGACAAAGGTGCAAAGTTCTACGGCGCATACTGGTGCCCCCACTGTAAGAGACAGAAACATCTGTTCGGAGACGCCATGGAAAATATCAACTATATAGAATGCTCTCCCAACGGAAGGAACGAACCCATGGCACAGGTCTGCAGGGATGCCAACATCCAGAGCTTCCCGACCTGGATAGTGGAAGGAAAGAGATACTCAGGAGTCCTGAGCCTGCAGAGGCTTGGTTCTATAACCGGATGTAAACCTCCATAGATTCTAATTCGAGGTTGAAGACCGAGGTCTTCATTCTTCACCGATTTTCTTCCAGAAGTGGAACGCCAGGTAGCCTGCGACGATAACTGCTATCCAGCTAGCCCATGCAGGAATATTATAAGGACCAAGCTTCATAGCCCAGCCACTCAGATTCCTGACCAGGTGCAGGACCGTTGCGATGGTGAATACTAGCGCTGCAAGCACCTCTGCATCCTTATGATTCCATGCCATTGCAGTAACACATAGGAACCTCTGCTATATAAATAACATAGCTCGGGAAGAAAAAGAAAAGAAAAACGGTGGAGCTATTATGCTCCGTTAAACTTTCTCACTCGTCCATACCTGGGCTTCCTGCTCCGCCGTATGCAAGTGCCAGCGCTGCTCCAAGAAGACCAAGATCCTTCCATAGAGCTGGACCTACTCCGAAACCGGTTCCTATACCGGCTATGACGGTTACCAGGAAGAACAGTGTCAGGAACACTCCGTTTGCCCGGGTCCACTTACCTACCAACAGCAGGATCGCTGAGACCGCGAGCACCACACCCAGTACCTGTACTCCTGTGGGCGACATAAAGCCCAATCCCAGCTTGTCCATCATGCCTGCAACCCTTCCCGTGGCCGCAAACTTCGTGCGGACTGAGAACAGCAGTGTAAGCGCCATTCCCCATCGCAGGAAGAAGTTGCCCATGGACGAGTTATCCTTCAAATGCTGTAATAGTGTCATCTTCTTTGCTACCTCCTTACAACACCTTCTTTTAACATCCTTCCTTTTAAATGGCTTTTCCGAGGTTTCAGATATGGAAGTATAAGGGCTTTAGAAGTCTATACATAGCTGAATATATCCCCATCTATAGAAATTCCGGCCTATCAAATTCTTTCTGTATCTACTGTCTGAAGTAGTTATACAGCCATGCAAAGACGTAGAGTCCTATGAACACGTCAAAGAAGCCCCAGATTGCACCCACAATGCTTCCTCCGAAGCTGGCCTCATAGCCTACGTAGAACTGTCCGATCCAGTTGACTATCGACTGCCAGCTACCGATCCACATCGAAAGGATGCCTCCGACAAACAGGGCAAGCGCCCATGTGAGGCCTCCTGAAAGACCCAGCGCCTTTGCATCTATTTTTTCTCCCATGTAAAGTAACTAGTCATCTCCGGTTTATAAGTCTTTCCAGAAGAACAATCTAGAAGCTTATCCAGCCTTCCTGTCACTTACCGGCAGGATCTGCCACCTGACTGCTAATCCACTGCTTAGCACACATAACCCGATAACAAGTATTGCAATGGACTGCGCCATGTATTCTCCGGTTATCTGTGAAAACATACCGAGAACCACATCTGCAATCTGTTCACTAGCTGAAGCAAACTCGGATCTTATCTGCGGAATAGCTATGTTCTCCAGGGCCAGAACTGTCATGATCCCCGCACCACCCACTAGAGATACTTCTGTTCCTATCCCTATAAGAGCGGATGAACGGCTTGAGGAGGCCCAGAATATCAGACCT
>CAZWHR010000042.1:0-7333 GCA_964633675.1 uncultured archaeon
GGAGGGGTAGGTCCTTCCAGACCACCTTAACTTTTCCAGACTTGACGTAGTTCTCTACTATCTTAGGGAAGGCCTCCGTCTCGAACTTCTTACAGAACGGACACTGGAAGTCTTCGTATAATACCATAGTTACCGGAGCATTCTTGTCTCCTAGAGTGGGCTGTCCGTCAAGAGTTATCTGACTAATATCTACTGTATTATCACTTCCCTGGTTCTGGCTACCGGCCTGAGAAGGGTCTTCTCCGCTGCCGGATCCTGATCCAGCAACTGCTGCGCCTGTGCCGGTTCCTCCTAATTGGGTGATAGTTGACATCGCAAAACCGCCTACAAGTATACCTATTATGAAGAACACCAGTGCTGCCTGTCCTGCGCTTAGAGAGAACCTTAAAACAGAATTAATATTCTGGTTAGCCGTTGATGTAGGTCTTTGGGGTCTTTCAGGAGGTTCTCTTTCCATGTCTCTTTCAGGAGGCTCTTCCTGTTTATCTGCAGATTCCTCTCCGGAGTGGATCCTTCCCTTGTGTATCTTCATACCTCTTTCAGAATCAAATTCCCTTCCACACCGGTCACATTCGTGGGATTCAGCCATGTTTAATCACTTACTATATACCTATCTTTTTAAACCTATCTCATGCTTCAGAGATAGATACCTCTAGCAGAGAGGATTAAATCACTGATTCTCTCAGTTTATATCCAGGAACTTGTCGTAGAGGAATGCAACATCATCATCCCTCTCCTCCAGAACCTCGACAACTTTCTCCCTGATCTCTTCCGAAGTCATGAACCTGTCTTCGTGATCCTCAAGCCATTTGACTATATCCTCACAGACCCCGTTAGCTAGCTCCTGTGCATCATCCTTGGAGTAACCTGCCTCTCGAGCAGGGCGGTAGACAGAACCATATAGCTTGCGCTCATCAAATTCCTCCTTCTTCCCCTGTTTGTTGCATATCTTCTTTTTCTCTATATCTGTCATTTTATCACCTTTAAAGACCTATCCCAGCCTTATTACCCCTGTAGCAAGCAGCATCAGGATCCATCCCAGTATAACCATGAGTATTCCTGCAGCCAGTCTCATTCTTGGGCGGTTCATGTGCTTCCATTTCTTCATATCTTCTACGCTGTATGCTCCTATGTACGCTGCAAACACTATGAATATCAGAGGAGATATAAATATCAGGTTGTACAGTAACAGAAGGATATAAGCGGTGATATTGAGCCCCTGCTGAGCTATGACTGTAAGTATGGCAAGGTATGGACCTCCAGTGCAGGGCAGTTCTACAGCAGCTACAAATACCCCCAGCCCTATCGCAGCCCAGGTAGAGAGGTTTTCCATGCCTGAAGCTATCTTCTCCGCATACTGCTCCGGTATCATTAGGGATGTGCCAAGGCCGTACCAGAAGAAGTCCTTGATCTCCAGTAAACCGCCAAAGATCACCACCAGAGCCACGAACACGGTCACAAAGCTTGCTATCTTTACAGGTATGTTTACAAAGAAGTACAGGACCCCAAGACCTGCGAAGAGGTATGTGAGGTAGACTGCAATAACATACATAAATCCTACCCATATCATCTCGTCTCTCCTTCCCTGCTTTATCATTGTAGCTACCAGCAGCAGAGCTACCCCTATGGCACAGGGATTTATAGCGTCTACAGCCGCAGTCACCACAACCGCGCCCAGTGTCGGAAGCGTTGCTTCTACCATGGTTTCACCTTCTCAGTAACCTCCTGAAGCTTTCTGTATTCCAAAGCCCTTATATTCTCCGTCCTCCTTAAGATCCTCAAGAACCTTATCCACAGGTGTCGAGTCGTATATTATGAATATCTCATCTATAAGTGGCTGCTGCTGGTATGGTTTTGCAACGTAGTCCGAGTCTATCACTTTCCATCTATAATTACCGTCTACGAAAGTCTTTACAAAGATCTTGATATCCTTACGGTCGGTAGCTGTGAAGTTTGCCCAGCCATCGTCTGTCGGATAGACCAGACTCTCCTCTGTGAGCTCTCCTCCAAATGTCTCGAAGAAAGAGCCAAGTGTGGCGTGCTCTCTCTTATCGAAAACTCCCTCCCAGTGTATCCTCCGATCGTCATGTTCATGGAAATCTGTAGCTCCGGTCCTGTCGTTGAGGATGCACATATAGCTTGCTTCGTGGGTTGTCCTATCACAGAACTCCGAAGGACTTACCAGGTCAAGCTGGCAGAGATAGCTGTCTCCTTCCTGACGGCAGTTCTGGGAGGAAAACTTGTCTGCTCTGTCCTTACCCACACTCACAATTATCTCATAGTCGGCATGCCAATGTATCTCTCCTCCACTCCAGGTTGTCTGGGTTGTATGTAAAAATGCTCCAGTAGTATATATGCTTGGGAGGATTATAGCTAGGGCGAAGAGCCACATAAGCGTCCTCTTTCCACTGTCCTCTAGCTCCCCTTCCTTCCAGAGAGATATTACCGTTAATATTGTGACAGCAACCATACCCGCTAGAATAGACTCTGTAACATACTGGGTGAAGTTGTAGTCCGGGAAGAACATAACTCCTACAACTACGAAGGCGATAAGCGCTGTCAAGCTGTACAACAGATACCGCACAAGCTTGTTCATACAAAAAAGATTGTAGTTTCTCTCTATTAAAACTTTAGTAGAGCCGGGCCAAAAATCGATAAAAAATCATATATTCCTTCCCTTATTGTAGGGTCTGTAGGCGTCCGGCAGATCCCTCTCAAAGAAATCTCTCTCAGGGGATTCTTTCCTCTTGCCGTACCAGAGCATTATATGGTCGCCTTGCTCCATTACATAGGTATCTGGACGGGATATAACCTGGTTGTTCACATACACCCTAAAGTCGTGGGTCTCGTTGGAGCAGAAGGTATTCTCTATCTCTATACAGGTGCTGTTGATTTCCATATCTAGAGTGCTGAGGAATCTGCCAATATCTATGCCTTTCGCATGTACATGAAGAATCTCGCCGTTGCCATTCTCGAAGTGTACAAGTCTAGACTGGAGCTGGAACTTGTCCTTTGAAAAATCTATAGTATTGTTGGCTATAACAGCCTTAAACAAAAGATGTTTATGGGCGGAACCATATTCTTCCGGGAAACCCCTGCTCTCATTCACTCCTTCATCCTCAACAGGATCTTCTTCCAGGAAGGTGTTGGATATCTCCATACCGACAGTCCTGAAGGATCCTGTCAAGGTTACAACCACCAATAAAACCGCCAAGACTGCTATAAGTGTCAAGCGTTTCATCTATCTACTCCGCCTCTGCAAATTTATTACACATACCTTTTCAGTTTTACCTATAAAAAATTGACATCGAAAAAATCCCTATAGAGCATGCCAAGATTTCCCTGTCCCGAGTGTGGAGAGAAGTTCAACTCCAGGAAGAAGAAGGAGGAACATGTACAGGTAGAACATGGTGGGGAAGTAGACGATGCAGGGAACAAGATCCCTCTAACTCAGAGGATAAGCGAAGCTTTCACACTCAAGAGATTTGGAGTTATATTCGGTATGCTGCTGATGATAGGTCTTCCTCTAGGAGGCACTGTATTCTACTCGCATTCAGGGGGCTCTGGAGGCGTCCAAAGCAGCTCAGATAGCTACAGTTCCAATCCACCGGTAGGTTACAGTATGAGACAGCTTCCTGAGGCAGCTCCCTCAGATATGCCCTCCTCACAGATTTTGAAAGAACCTCTATCCAAGAATATACAGCTCAACGTACTTGTTAGAGGAGGGAAGGAACAGATCGGCAGGGTAAAGCCCGCAGTATTGCTTCAGTATTCCTGTAACTGTCCTGAGATAGCGGAAGAGCTTAGAAGTATTGCTCAAAAATATCCCGGATGGGTATATGTAGCGCCTTACAGAGATATGAATTCAACAATATCCTACTCAGCTTTTAGAAAGCTTGATAAGGTCGAGGAAGTTAAGAAAAGTGAAGCAGAGCAGTTCATATGTAGCGCCCTGAACAACAGGCCTGTACAGTGCCTCTCGGAGAGTTTCAGTTCTAACAGTTCTCTCAGCTCTTCATAAGCATATGAAGGACTGCCTTCTGGACGTGGAGACGGTTCTCGGCCTGGTCAAATACTATAGAATGTTCTCCGTCCATGACCTCTCCAGTTATCTCTTCGCCTCTGTGGGCGGGGAGGCAGTGCATAACCTTTACATCTGGAGAGGCGTTTCCAAGCATCTCCTTGTTGACCTGGTAGGGTTGTAGAGCTTTTTTTCTATCCTCCGAATCTTCATCCCCCATGGAGGCCCAGACATCAGTATAAATTACATCGGCGCCTTCTACTGCTTTTTCTACATCTTCTGTGACCACTATTTCAGAGCCGTTGCTGTCGGCCTCCTTTCTAGACTTCTCTACAATCTCCTTGTTAGGTCCGTATCCCTCCGGTGAGGCTTCATAGAAATCCACACCAAGCTTTGCAGCTGTCTGCATCAATGAATGAACCATGTTGTTTCCGTCACCGGTGTACACAACCTTGGCGCTCTCGAGATCAACCTCTTTTTCCTTCATTGTAAAGAAGTCTGATATGGCCTGGCAGGGGTGAAGTAGATCTGTAAGCCCATTTATCACGGGTATTGTGGAGTTTTCCGCCATCTCTAACAGTTTCTTATGGCTGTAGAGCCTGGCCATAACAGCATCACAGTATCTGGATAGGACCTTAGAAGTGTCTGCTATCTCCTCTCCACGGCTCATCTGGGATTTCTTTGTGTGGAAGAATATAGCATGACCTCCTAACTGTGTCATACCGGATTCGAAGGAGACTCTGGTTCTTGTGGATGGCTTCTCGAAAAGCATCAAGAGTGTCTGGTTCTTTAGGGAATCAGAAAAGCTGTCCGGACTCTCCTTCAACTTCTCAGATAGAGAATATATCTGCTCTAGTTCTTTCCGTGAGATACTGGACACATCAATTAGATCATTCATATTTATCCCTCTTCTGGTTTTACTACAGTCCCTTTACCTTCAAAAGCCTTCAGGGCGTCTTCCATGTTTCCAATCACTGCTCTATTTCCCGTAGATTGGACAAATTGGGCGGCGGCTTCTACCTTGGGTTTCATACTTCCCTCGCCAAACTGGCCTTTGTCTATCATTTCTTTAATATCTGAGGGGGAGGTTTCTTCTATAGGTTCTTCGTTCTCTGAACCGAAGTTTCGGTAAACGTGGTTGACATCGGTGAGTACGACAAGGATATCGGCATCAATTATTTTAGCAAGGAGGGCGGAGGCTTTGTCCTTGTCCACAACCGCCTCTACGCCTTCTCCGGATTTCTTTACAGGTATTCCTCCTCCGCCACATGCGATTACAGGGTTGCCGTTGGAGAGCAGAGTCTCTATCTCTTTCTTCTCAACTATATCTATAGGTCTTGGAGAAGGGAAAACTCTTCTGTATGGTTTGTCCCCACCTCCTATCTTTCGTATAGTTCCTTCCTTGTCTCTGGCCTCTTCCTTGGAATAGAAAGGCCCAACAGGCTTTGAGGGATCCTTAAACTCATCAGAATCCTCTTCTACCACTGTCTGAGTTATTATAGTTACCGGCAGTTCCTTCTCTGGTTCAAGATTCTTCCCTATTTCCCTCTGAAGGAGGTATCCTATCTGCCCTTGGGTCTCCGCCACATCTACATCAAGAGGAAATTTAGGAGGTGTCCTTTCCTCCTGTAACACTAGATTACCGACCTGTGTACCGTTTCCATGGGTTATGACAGTCTGACTGCATCTATCTATTATCTTTTTTAGCTTCTTAGAAGTATCTTTGACTCTTTCAAGCTGTTCTTCAAACCTCTGCATTCCTGTAGGAGGTAAAAGTGCGTTCCCGCCTATAGCAACCACAGCTTTCATATTTTCCCCCTACTCAGAGTGTTTAAGCTCCTTTACCTCCTCTTCAAATGAGTCAGCTGTTTCAAATGACTCGTATACAGAAGCAAATCTAATGTAAGCGACCTCGTCCAGTTCTTTAAGTCGTTCCATCACCAGCTCCCCTATTATTCTGGAATCAACCTTTGAGGAATCCCTAGCTCTCAGACGTGACTCCACATCGTCCACCAGCTTCTCGATCTCTTCCTCAGTTACAGGTCTCTTGTTGCAGGCCCTTGCTATACCCTTCCTGAGCTTGTCTCTATCAAAGTCCTCTTCCTCGCCGTCATCTTTCACCACCTTTAATGTCTCATTTCCGACTCTCTCGTATGTTGTAAATCTTTTACCACAACTATTGCACTCTCTCCTTCTCCTGACCTTGCTACTCTGCTTTCCTCGAGTATCAACAACTTTAGTGTCTGTTTTTGAACAGTAAGGGCATTTCATGCATTATCAGCTCCATGATAGGACCGGGTAACACAGCTCTACAGGTCTCTTTTTAAAAGAGATGGGTTTAAATCTTTCGGTCGTTCCAGGAGTAGATATCAGTGCATGTCCAACCAGATGTTGATGAATGACGCAATCTGCTGAGCCTGGTAGCTCTCTTCCCCCAGAGATAGTCGAGAGGATCCTGCGGACTCCGCAGTTCTGATGTCCTCCTCCTTCACCCCCATGTGGTCTCCAAGAAGGAAGACCGGTTTTTCTGGCATCTCCCAATCTTTAAGGGAGTCTCCATTCTCATGTAGGAGTACAGGAGTTCCTTCGACGTCCTCAAACAGCTGTTCCAGGTCTCTTCTGTCTATCATAACACCCGTGTTAGCGGTGGTCTTCCTGTGTTCAAAGCTCTTCAGATTCTTCTTTATGTAGCCTGCTATAGATCTCTCGTCAGGATGCAGCCCCGAGATCTTCTGTCCGGAAAACTTCAGGTGTAGCGGAGGATCCGGAGACCCTCTAAATATCATGTGGGCGTTGACGTCTCTTCTAAGGGAATAAGATGTGAAGAGCACCGAGTTGAGGAACCTGCATCCTATGTCGAGCCTTCCGTTGTTTGCGATCCCGTTTATAGTGAACTCTGCGTCGGTTCTTACGTTGCTCTGAATCAGTATGAAGCTCCTGCTGAGTTCTTTCATTTCTGTAATCCGTAGAAGGTTTTGAAAGAAAAAAGTAAAAAAATGGAGGGTAAACAAGAGACGCCTCCGAAACGGAGTCCGGTAAGACCCTCAAACCCTAAGAGGATTGAAGCATCCTTTAAACGTCTCTTGCCTTTACGGTCTTTCGTCCATTTTTCTTGGCTCGCTTGACAGCTCTCTTGACCAGGCTCTTTGCCCTTTCATCCAGTGCATCGTAGAAGTCAGATCCTACGTTGACACCTTTAGCTGCGTCACGAACGCCTGATTTCTTAAGTAGGTCTACCATTGGTGTGTCACCCTATCCTTATTTTTAGGACCCCCGGTTTTTAAATATAGGGGCCAAAACGCCGGTATTTCC
>CAZWHR010000043.1:0-7309 GCA_964633675.1 uncultured archaeon
TCTCGTATATAAGCTCTTTGCATACTAGGTGCAGCAGCTCAAGAAGACTTGCATCCAGGTTTGACCTCTCCGGCAGCATCAGAGGGGAAGAGATAGCCTTTTCTCCACCTCTGTAGATCCAGATATCCAGGGAGAGCTTGAGGAATTCCAGTCCTGACAGCTCCTCCAGTTTTCCGAGAGCGTCCACATTCTGCGAGAGCTTATCAACTAGTTGATCCCTGTATCTTCTTATCTCATCCAGATCCTCGTCGCTATCATGTTTCTGTATTATGTCTCTCTGGAAGGGCTGGCTGGTCTTTATAGTTATCTGTGGCTGCATGGCTATCAGAAGGTTATTTCTGCTCCAGCCGTTTAAAGCTTTCTCCAACTATTCATCTCTGAAGGCTTGAAGATGGCCTGGAAAAGTTATAAAAATCTCGCAGCGACTTTCTTCACTAATGTCCGATATATCTACGAAAGAACTATGTGACAGGTACAGCAACATCTACCCTGGAGCTGTAGCTGATGTTCTTGATGATAGGGGGTTTCAGGACCAGGTTCTTGATCCCGAAATAACACCTCTTTCAAAGGAAATGACGATCGCAGGAGAGGCCTATCCTGTAGTTGGAAGACCCAATAGATCTGTAGATCCTGAGAAAAACATAAAGAAGCTCCTAGAGATGTTTGGTGATGTTCCGGAGGACTCGGTGCTGATGTACCAGTCCAACGACGACAGCTTTGCACATATAGGAGATCTCTCCGCTAACTCGATGAACGCAAGAGGTGTAAGAGGAGCAGTCATAGATGGAGGAGCTAGAGACGTTGCCAAAATACTGGAGATAGACTTCCCTGTATTCAGGCGCTACAACACACCCGCGGACGCTGTCCCGCGCTGGGAGCCTATAGACTGGGGAGTAAAGACGGTGGTCGGAGGAGTAGAGGTAAAACCTGGAGATATAGTAACCGGAAACGTCGACGGAGTTGTAGTGGTGCCGGAAGATATATGTGAGGAGGTGCTACTAGAGGCGGAGGAGATAGTAAACACCGAGAACAAGGTGCGAAAGGCTGTCAAAGATGGTGCGGATCCTTTGGAAGCGTATGAGAAGTACGGAAAATTCTAGGAGGTGATCACTATGTCAAAGAAGATAGCTATAACCGGTGCCGAAGGCACTATAGGAACGGTTATTCGAGACCAGCTTCCCGATAAACACGAGATAACCCCTATAGACGTGGTTCCGGAGGTTGAGGAACATCCGAACGGCCGCAGGCTGGATGTGTCTGAGGATTACGACTCTCTGAAGCAGATTCTAAAGAGACATGACACCGTGTTCCATTTAGCCTGGAACCTCTCCGAGAACTACAACACCGAGGACTTCATAGCTGCTAACCGCCATATGTTTGAGAACGTCTACAGGGCTGGAAAGGAGACCGACGTTAGAAAAGTTGTTACAGCCTCTTCCATCCATGCCATAGACATGAAGGCCATCTTCAACCAGCAGCCGTACAGCGATATAGCACGTGGAAAGCGTGGTGCCTCGATACTTGATTCTTCACAGCTTATAGGTTTTGAAGGCCCTCTACCACAGTTTCCCTACGGCTGGGGCAAGCGCTCCATGGAGTACCGCGGCAGACACCACTCTGGAGAGGATCTCTTTGTGGCATGTGTGAGGTTCGGAGGAGTGAACCCTGACGACAACCCGGACTATCCCGGCGCCCATAAACCGGTGAACTACTATCCTTCGGTCTACTTAAGCCACGATGATACTGGCAGCCTTGCCAGGAGGCTTGTAGAACTTGAACCTTCCAACTTCGAGAACAAGTTCCAGCTACTGTACGGTATCTCTGACAACACGAGAGCGGCGCATGATCTCTCCAATAACATCGGATGGACTCCGGAGGACGATTCAGAAGATAAATTAAGGGAATACTGGGATCCTATGGAGGATTAGATGGAGCGGTTATACTACTTCCTTGAGTTTTTTGGATCTCTCCTTCAGCTCCCCCTCATCTTCAGCAGCATCGGAGAGATAGCTACCTACCCCTACAGCTGATGCGCCTGCATCTATGAATTTGCCTGCGTTCTCTGCTCCTATACCTCCGGTAGGAATAAGAGGAAGATAGTCCATAGGGCCTAGGGCCTTCTCTATAAACTCAGGACCAAGCACAGAAGCTGGAAAGACCTTTACAGCGTCCGCCCCGGAGCTGTAGGCTGAATGGATTTCGTTGGGGGTGAATGCTCCGGGAACTACAGTGATATCCTCTCCTTTACAGAGGCCAACAACCTCCTGATTAAATACAGGTGAAAATACAAACTCTGCTCCTGCATCTATTGCTTTTCTGGCGTCATTTAGGTCCATTACAGTACCTGAACCTACAAGGACCTTATCTATATCGGACCTAATCCTCGAAATGGTTTTAAACGCTTTAGGAGAATCTATAGTTATTTCTATGCATTTTATACCTGCTTTTACTAGTGTACCAGCAACTTCAAATGCTTTATCCGGGTTGAATCCTCTAAGGACTGCCACAACTCCGCTATTTTTTATCTCTTTTAGTTTCCCCATGCTCTATCACCTCGTTATCTTCTCCCCGCTTTTCTCTTTTTTCAGGTCTTTTCTGGTCGGTAGGCCTTCCATGTCTCCTGAAAATGTGGTTGCAAGACCACCACACAGGTTTGCTCTATCTAGCGCCTCCTCCAGGTTCTTCCCGTCAAGGAAACCGGAGATAAAACCTGCATCAAACGCATCTCCTGCTCCAACTGTATCAACTATATTGAAATTGTATCCTCTGTCCATCTTGACGTTATCTCCGTCTGATGCTATTGCTCCCTCATCTCCCAGCGTTACTGCAACCTTTTCTGCACCTCTGGAAAGTATTTCTTCCAGGATATTCTCTTGATCTTGAATATCTAGAAGCTTCTCCGCCTCTTCCTGACTCATGATTACGATATCTGCACTTTCAATAAACCTGAGGAGAGTCTGGCGCGTCTCTTCCCCCTCCCAGAGTTTCATACGTATGTTGGGATCGAAACTGGTCCGGGTATTGTTCTCCTCCGCAATATCAAAGGCTTTCTCTACAGCTTCTCTACATGAATCTGAGAGGACAGGAGTTATACCTGTAACATGCATATGTTCTGCCTCTGTTATGTAGGTTTCAGGGATGTCTGACGCTTCCATCTTGCTGGCTGCAGATCTATGCCTGTAGTAGTACACATGGGTCTCTCTGTTCGAGATTCTTTCCTTGAACATTATGCCTGTAGGCGCCTGATCTGTAAATGCGACTTCGCTTGTATTGACACCTTCTCCTGCTACAACCGATTCCACGTATTCTCCATGAGGATCCTTTCCCAGCTTTGAGAACCATCCTGAATCGTGCCCCAGCCTTGACATTCCTACTGCAAAGTTGCTCTCCGCGCCACCTATCTTCTTCCTGAACTCGTTGACATACTTGAGAGGGCCGTTCTCCACCGGATCCATTAGAACCATGGTCTCTCCAAAGGATACAACTTCTGCCATTTCTATCTATACCTCTAACTTAACTCTCGCTCTTTTTATAGGCTGTATCTCGGAACCCCATCATCTCCTTCAACTTCCTCTACATCCATCTCTCTGAGGTGCGATGTTATAGGAAATGCAAGATCTAGATTCATTCCTACTGAACCCTCTCTATCAACGTATTCCTCTATGATTCCCTCCACAGAGAGAGGACTGTCAGCATCCTCAATAATAGACCTGAGAACCTTGTTAAACTCTTCAGTCCATTCCCATGCCTGCTCGACCCACTTCCTCACTTCCCCTCCCTCCATAGGCAGGAAGTGCGACATCAGCAGGAGCTCCGGATCAAGCTCCCTGAACTTCTCTATTGTCTTCCTGTAGTTATCCAGCCTCTCGTAAGGCGGTGGCTGGAGCTGAGTTCCTGAGAGGGTTATAGTACCTTCCGCATAGATTGCATCCCCTCCTATAAGGAAGTCGTTCTCCTCATCGTAGGCTATTATAGAACCTGCCGAATGCCCGGGCGCATGCATAATTTCTACCGTCCCGTTCTTCCACTTTATCTCCTCTCCTCCTTGGAGCCTGAGATCAACATCTTTATCTGTCTCCATCATATCTCTCAAGATATCCTTGACCTCTTCGGGATACTCGACACCCCTGTCCTCGAACTGTCCATACCTATCCTCCATCATCCTCTCCTTTGACTCTATAAGAGGCACATCGTCTTTATGCGCTGCAATAACCACCCTGGGATTTGCCTCTCTCAGCGCCTTATTCCCACCAACATGGTCAGCATCCACATGTGTCATGACCGCCATAGAGATATCTTCCAGCCCGTAACCAATACTCTCTAGGTACGGCGCTATATGCTCTTGCGGTGTATCCTTCATACCCGTATCGAACAGCACCAGGCCGTTCCCTGTCTCAAGAATATGGTATGCGAACAGCTTGTCCTCCTCATCGGTAAACTGAACCCTGTGAAGCCCGTCAATAACCTCTTTGTTTTCTACCTCTACCATGTGTAAAAAATCTGCTGCTATTCTTAAAAATTTACTGGAGCTGATGTTCAGGATTTAAAAGCCATCAATTCCAAAAGACAGTTATGCTTGAGGCAGACAAGCTCCTGGACCCGGTAGGGATGTACACCGGTAGAGACCTTTCTTCAGATGCTATGGGTGTAGACCCTGATAAGAGACCTGAACCGCGCGACCTGGAGATAACAGACATCCAGACCACAACTGTAGAGGGAAACTTCCCCTGGACCCTTGTCAGAATCTACACCGATGCAGGCATCGTAGGTACAGGAGAGGCCTACTGGGGAGTAGGCATACCTCAGTTAATCCAGCGCATGAAACCATTCCTAATAGGAGAGAGCCCTCTGGACATAGACCGGCTCTACAAGTACATGATACAGAGGATGTCCGGCGAGGGATCAATAGCCGGCGCAACCATATCCGCTATATCAGGTATAGAGGTTGCCCTCCACGACCTGGCTGGCAAGGTCCTGGACCTGCCTGCCTACCAGCTTCTCGGAGGCAAGTACCGCGACAGTGTTAGAATATACTGCGACTGCCATGCAGGAGACGAGGAGACGCCTGAAGCCTTCGCTGACGAGGCCGAGAGAGTTGTAAACGAGCTGGGATACGATGCATTAAAATTTGATCTGGATATACTTTTTGATAATATAAAGGATTGAGTTAACCGCCACCTTAGAACTGCAGAAGTGGACGGGAAGGCGGAGATAATAAGAAAGGTCACTGGAAGAGTTGGGAAAGATGTGGATGTGGCCTTTGACTGCCACTGGGCCTTCTCCCCTGACAGCGCTGTAAGGCTCGCCTCTGAGGTCGAGGACTGCAACGTCTGGTGGCTGGAGGATCCCATACCTCCTGAAAACCTTGACTCCCAGGCAAAGGTAACTTCGGAGACCAAAACACCTATAGCAGCTGGTGAGAACGTCTACCGCAAGTTCGGCCACAGGAAGCTTATAGAGGACCAGTCGGTTGATATACTTTCTCTGGACATGTCTAAAAGCGGAGGGATGCGCGAGACCTCCAAGATAGCTGAACTAGCCGATATGTACTACATGCCTGTCACCTTCCACAATGTCTGCAGTCCTGTAGGGACCATGGCTGCAATCCAGACCGCTGCAACACTTTCCAACACCCTGTCGGTCGAGTTCCACTCCTACAAGCTCTCCTGGTGGGAAGACATGATAGAGGAGTCTATAATAGGTCAGGGAGACATCAAAGTGCCAGAAAAGCCGGGCTTAGGCGTAACTTTGAACCTTGATGCTATAGAACCATACCTTGCAGAGGGAGAGACATTATTTGATGAAGGATGACTTCTGACCCCGCTACTTTTTTATAGGATAGGCATCAATTCCCTCTTGATGAAAAAGAAACTGGTTCTGGCTGTGGTTCTTCTGGTTGCTACAGCATTCCTACTTAGCGGCTGTACCGGACAGTCAGGATCTGAAGCCCCTGAAGGACAGGCCGGCGAACCTGCTGGGGACGTCGACCAGCAGGAAGAGGGGGAGATAGAATCCAAGGAAGAGGCCTCAGAGATAGGTTTTGATAGGAAAGGAACTTACGCTGAGATCGGGACGATAAAAGGCATCGGTGGAGGCCTGGCATACATAGCCTCTGGAACAGGACCACGAGAGCTTGTTAACTATAATGGAGAGAACATAGGAACCTACAATTCTATCAAGTCCATAGCAGATGTAGGCGGAAAGCCTGCCTATCTGGCAACGAA
The DNA here is from genome assembly GCA_964633675.1 of uncultured archaeon. Classification (GTDB taxonomy): domain Archaea; phylum Nanohalarchaeota; class Nanosalinia; order Nanosalinales; family Nanoanaerosalinaceae; genus JAXINT01. Next base: position 6,225 of record CAZWHR010000043.1, read on the forward strand.
CAACAAGTCTCAGCATTTCGTGGTCTTTGAGGGACAGGAAGGCGAGAAATACATATCAGCTACAGGTCTTACAGGAGTAGGAGGGGAACCAGCATACATAGCAAAAGAAGACGAGAAACAGTTCGTGGTGTGGAAAGGAGAGAAGTTTTCTGACCCCTACAGTACTGTACACAGCCTGGTAGATCTCAACGGAAAACCTGTTTTTGTCGGCTCCAATACCGGAGGAAACAGTTTTGCAGTCTCTGGAGGGGAAGAAGGCCAGAGCTACCAGTGGATAAGAGATCTTAAAGTTATAGACGGAAAACTTGCATATCTGGCCTCCGGAGGCACAGAGAGTTTCCTTGTCCACGGTACAGAGGAAGGAGAAGGTTTCTCTGAAGTAGACAACCTTGTAAATGTGGATGGAAAGCCTGCCTATATAGGTGTGGATGACTTCACAAAGCACACAGTGGTATTTAACGGTGAAAAAGGCACAAAATACAACGACATCCAGGAGCTGGATGCTGTAGCAGGCAAACCTGCATATGCTGTCAGGCATAAGGGAGAGAGCTTTATAGTACACGGAGATAAGGAGATAAAGAAGGGTTATGACTCTGTCTCTGAAGTAGAGGATATAGGAGGAGAACTTGCCTACAAGGCAGAACAGGATGGAAGCAATTTCGTTGTCCTTAACGGTGAGGAGCAGGCGAAATATGATTCGGTTACACTCCTGACTGATGTCGGCGGAAACCTGGCTTACAAGGCAGAGAAGAACGATAAGTGGTTCGTTGTCTACAATGGACAGGAATTCGGACCATACATCCGTATCGACTCGATAATAGATGTCGGTGGAAAGCTAGCCTTCAAGGCCAAGTCCGAGTCGAAGAAGATAGTCTTCCTCGAGAACTGATCGAGAGCGCCGGAGGTGGGATTTGAACCCACACAGGCTGTAACGCCCACCAGCTATCTGGTTTGGAATCCCGAACCCTCTTCCTTGCTTTGCTCGGCAAGATGGTTTCGAAGATCAAAGATCTTCTTCACTTCGGCTTTCTCGTTGCACTCGAAAACCTCAGTCTCCAAGCTGGCGCACTACCAGATTATGCGAC
>CAZWHR010000044.1:0-347 GCA_964633675.1 uncultured archaeon
AGAACACGTCAAACGCTCGTGGGAATGCCCCGACTGCGACGAGGACGGAATGACAGCCAAGGAATTCCGCTCACACGGCATTAACGAACACCCTGAAAGTAGCCCGTTTAGTGACATGTTTCCAGAGTATCATGTTTGTCCATCGCACGGTGGTGAGGCCGTGGACGTATACATGAAAGCAGAGACCGAGGATGGTCCGTACTATATGGCGTGGGAGAATCGTGATTACGTCGAGCTAATGCACCCGTGGGAACTCAAACGACACGACTGGGAGTGGGTCGAGCGAGAGGAGACGCCGTTCCCAAGATTCGAAGACTAATGCTCTGTCATAAGTGTCTCGGTCTTGA
>CAZWHR010000044.1:357-980 GCA_964633675.1 uncultured archaeon
ATACTATGGGACAAGCACTCGTTGTTGTGAGAGATGCGGTGGACCGTTGTATGGGAAGTGGCTGGTGGTCAAAGGATGAACTACGACTTTACTTGTTCACATTGTGGGGAAGAGGCCGCGATTATCCGGAGCAATAGGCATGGCTCGGGTAGCCCATACCTCTCTTGCGGGATGTGTGGTGTCGAAATTCCCGGAGAAGAGCTACCAATCGTTCCGCCGGATAACTGGATGATAGTCTACTAATAAAAAGACTTATATAGGCAGAGCGCCTTAGTCAAAACGGGAAATGAAACTGAGCGAAACTGATTCTGACTTCGTTGAAACCGAGCGTCTTGCGCTGATGACGCTCGAATATCATATGGAGACTGATGGTCACTTCATCGCGGAACCGATTGTCGAGCTTCTCTGCCGCGATGCGGCGGGTAACCGCCGTACCGTGGAAGTCGAAGACTTCCACCCGTTCTTCTTCGTCCGTGAGAGTGAATTGACGGAGTGTGAGGAAGACCTGTTCTCCGAGACGATGATTCGGAAAATCGTCGCACGGGAGGAGGTCGTCTCGATGGACAATCGACACAACGACGCCTTCGAGCCCCGCGAGAAGGCTCCTCGGACGACGCTACAGG
>CAZWHR010000044.1:990-7199 GCA_964633675.1 uncultured archaeon
GCGAGCCATTAGCACAAATCTATACCGTGCGCCCCGGCGATGTTGCGGACTTACGCAAGTTCTTTGACGAGACATGGGAAGCCGACGTGTTCTTCACGAACAGGTTCCTTATCGAGAGCGGGATTAACCGTGGGCTCCGCGTACCGGAAGGCGCGGAACGAGTTTCGTTCGATGAGATAGAAGCAGTCGAAGCACCGGAGTCGGTCAAGCCGCGCATGGTCTGTGTGGACATCGAGGTCTGGACAGGCGGCACGTTCCCCTCTCCGGTTGATGCGAACAAACCTGTCACAGCGGTAACAGCATACGACACCTACGACGACGAGTATATCGTCCTTGCGCTCCATCCAGATGGGACGGACCTTGACGAAGAGCACAACTGGCCAGAATACAAGATTCTCGAAGAAGGCGACTTCAACTCGGTCGATTGGTCACTCCCAGAAGGAGTCTCCAGCGACCAGGTGACGTTCGAGATATTCGAGCGCGAAGCGTATATGCTCGGAACGCTGAACAAGTGGATTATCGACAAGGACCCGGACCTGCTCACTGGTTGGAACAGCAGTCGCAACGACAAGGGCAGCGGATTCGACTACCCGTATATCATCAACCGCTGCCAGAACATTGGAGAGGGGACCTATGAGCAGCTCTCGCCTACTGGAAAGTGCTTCGTCTCGCGCTCTGGAACGCCCGTTATCGGCGGACGTGAGATGTTTGACATGTTGCAAGCATATAAGAAGACGCAGATTCACAAGAAGCCGAGCTACGCGCTTGGCAACATCGCACAGGACGAGCTTGGCTACGGCAAGGAGGATATCGCCTCTACTGATGAGGGATGGCTCAAGGAGCCATCGGATTTTCTCCGATATAACATTCGAGACGTGCAAGCGGTCGTGGAAATCGAAGAGGCCAAGGGCGTCCTCGACATGTACGACCACATTCGGTCCATTGCCGGAGCGACCTACTCCGAGTGCGCCGCTGCCAACATCGGCATCATCGATATACTCTACCTGAAACGCGCCGCCTCCCGAGACCTGGCACTCCCAACCAGCACGAAGCCGGAGCGTGGCTGGTACTATGGGGCGAAGGTGTTCAACCCTAAGCCGGGAAAGCATAAGCACGCCGTCTACCCCGACTTGGCGAGCCTCTATCCGTACCTCATGTGGTCACTCAACGTCTCGCCGGAAACCCTCTATGAGAGCTTGAACGAGGCGAAGGCGGATGGCTACAGCGAGGACGACCTCTACCGAGCGTACATCGACTACCGTGATGACGCGGAGAAGAAGGACTCGGACCCTGAACCGACCGAGATATACTACACAAAACCCAACGTTAAGGAGGGCTTTGTCCGCAGCGTCATCACGGAACTGACGGAGATGAAATACGAGTACAAGAAGGACGAATATGACGACGAAGCGTATGAGGCTGTGAAGCGGATTGTCAACAGCGTCTACGGCGTCTTTGGCGACTCCGCCAGCTACGGCAAAGGTTTCCGCATGTTCGACTGGCGTCTCGCGGAGACTATCACTATTTCTGGCCGGATGGTGCTGGAGTATACGGCGAATCGGTTCACACGCTATCTGCAGAACCACGGCTACCGAAATGCAGAGCTAATCGGGGGGGATACCGATTCGTGTGTAACGACCATGCCGACCGCATCGTCACAGGAAGAGGCACTCCAAGCAGCCTTCGATGCAGCCGAGTACGTCAACAACTCGTATAACGAGTACATGGCCGATAAGTTTTGGATTGACGACCCAGAGATGCACAAGATGGAGGTCGAGGTCGAGAGTTATGCTAAGTCTTTGTTCTTCCTCCGTGACTTCGGTGCAGATGATGAAGACGCTGGAGTGAAGAAGCGGTACTCACAGCTCGTCACATGGGACGAAGGCGACGTTATCGAGGACCCTGAGCCGAAGACGAAAGGGTTCGAATTAGTTCGCTCCGATACGAGTGCGCTAACTAAGCGTGTGCAGGAACAGGTCTTAGGTAAAATCTTGAAGGAGGACGAACCGAAGGACTCGGTTGCGGAGTATCTGCAAGCTGAGTGGAACGACGTGCTATCCGGCTATACGGACCTGGAAGAAATCGGTAAGCCGAGCGCTATCAACAACGACCTGTGGGACTACGGCTGGTCGGGGGACGACGATACAGGTGAAATCAAGTTCTACACGCCGCAACCACATATCAGAGGCGCACGCTACGCTAACGAGTACGTGCCGAACGAGAACCCGAAACAGGGGAGCAAGCCGCTCTTCATCTATCTCAGCGGCATCGAACCGAACGACGACGGCTATCCCGAGACCTACGACTACGACCATCGGTCGCTCACTGCGCCGGACGATGCGGCCACGCCCGAACAGGACCGAATGAAGGAGATTGGCCGACCTGTTGACGCTATCTCCCTGGAGGACGTTCGCAACATGCCGGAGCCGGCGGAGCCGGATTGGGACAAGCTCGCGGAGAAGAACTTGCGTAATCCGATTGAGCCAATCGTTCGGACGATGGGCTGGCAGTTCGATAATCTCATTAGTGAGACGGACCAGATGAATCTGGCCAACTACATGTAAACATGTCAGACTACTTACTACTCGACGGAAAGAAGTACGATATCAAAAACTGTAGCTTTTCGCGGAACGTTAGTTCGAACGCTGTCTATGACATGAGCCGCCAGCAGCAGGGTACAGTAACCACTGGAATGAGCATTTCCGGTTCGTTCGAGGCAGATAATATCGACGCACAACCAGTCGTCGGACAACCGACAGGCGAGGTGCGTGTTAAGGACAAGGCAAACGGAAAGAGCATTGTTCTGAAAGACATAATCATTACCGGAAAAACATCAACTCCTCAAGGCCCAGCGGATATTGATTTCGTTGCCAAAGAAGTAGAGACGACGCGTCTGTACTCGAAGCTGACCGAAAGCTTTAAGTGAACCGAGTTCCTATCATTCATCAGAATGGATAGATTTGAAGTACGTGCGAAGAGTACGCGGCTCGGTCGCCTGAAAGCGTTTGGCGGCAATCTTCTCAACAGCTTAAAGGAACGGGCTGGGATTATCGAATGCGACCACGAATGGGAATATGAGGATTATATCCTCACTTCTTACCCACCACAGCACCCAAAGAAATGTGTAAAGTGTGGCAAAGAAGACGTTGACAGAGGCTTTGTCGACTGATGTCTCGACAGAAGGCCGGGTTGCAGAAGGAACACGACCTCGCTAAGAGCGTCTACGAGACGACTGGCGGGAGTGTCATCCCGCTGCGTGCTGGTTGGAGTGGCAATAGCCACGTACCGGCACCTGACTTACTTATTCCTTATAAAGGCTCACTACGGTCTGTCGAGTTGAAGACCACGGACCAGAAGCGCCTCGTCGTAGATACCGATGATGTTTCTGACATCATCCAATGGTCGATGGATATGACGGAGCTTCCGACCTATCCGTACATCAGCATCAAGTTCTCTCGGTGGGAGTTGCAGACGTTCCGCATCCACAAACCGTGGGACCTCGAAGCCTCGTTCGAACAGATAACAGCAAGCTGTGACCTCGATGCTAACGTGACCCGAGGCGGGAACATCAGCTTTGGACACCCGACACACTACGACTGCGACGTGACGAGCGCGAGAAAGAGTCCGGGTGATGCAGTGGCGCTGCTGCGCGACTTGAAAAATGATGAATCAGCAAATAGGGACGACAGCGACCTCGACACTGTAGGGGTCCACGAGGTCCTCGGTAATAAAGACTTCCGTTACGATTAGTAGGATATACCGTTATCGCTACTGTACGCGGCTATGTAGCCGCCGAGAAGTTTAATCCGTTCACTGTTCTGATACTCGTGACGCTCTTCTCGGTGGTCGTTGTTGCCTGGTCTGTCAATTATATCGGTGCTTTCATCGACGACGATTGCCGTCTTGTCACAGACCTTTTCTATCCCGTTCGTCCATAGGTGTCCATTCTCGTGGAAGGGAGATGCTTCTCCCGATGGCTCATATCCCATATCTTTGAGGTCGCTCGAAAGAGAAGACATTATCCGTCATTGACGCCTTCTTCCATTACTTTTCTAAATTCTTCTTCCACGTCGCCCATACCGAGGCGGAGGTCCATGAAATCCGCCCAAAGCTCTTTCCGGTCCTCGTTCCAATCCGAAGCGCGGGAACATTCCCAGGTTCGGGAATCGGGGTGAATCCGAATCACTTCGAGGTCGTCGACCGGGATTTCGAGCGCGTTCTCGTATGCGGCGAGCTGCATCTTGTACTTGTCGTAAACGCCTTTACCCGTTTTTAGGTCAGCCAAAATCAGTTGACCGTCGCGGTCAACGTATAATAAGTCGAATTGTCCAGCGTATCCGACGCCAACGTTCGTGACGAAACACTCAACGTCGAGTACTTGTTCGTCGGTGATACCTCGGTGTTCCTTGATTTCTTCCCACGCTTCCTGGGCAAATTCCAGGTCCGCCTCGTATCGGTCCCAGTCGTCCTCTTCTTTCAACTCTTCGGTGGAGGTATCCTCGTTCTCACCGAACATGTCTCCCTCCTCGAACTCGTTGAGGAGCCGATAATGAATCAGCGTTCCTCTGTTACTTTTGTATTTCAGAATATCCTCCCAATGTTTGTTTCCACCAGTTCCGTCATATTTTCGTTTCCAGAACTTGATGCCCTCTGGGGTAGGCATTTGGTCCAAAACGGTAGTAACAGATGGTAAGAATAAACTTTCCCCATCTGTATAGACTCGTTTGTCATCAGTGGTAAAACGTTTCAAATCCCGCACCATATAGATTACGTTGGGATATAGGCACTACTCTTACTTAAGTGTTTCGATTCTCGCAGGCTCGAATCGGTAGACGCGATTGGGTTGGTTCTACATCGTGGCTAAGAGATTGTGAGAGCTGAGAGCACGTCCTACGGACGCGCAGAGAGGATTCTTGTAGAAGTGAGTGTGATTGGTCGTCCGAATACTGACGCCGCCTCACGCGCCGCACAGAGCGTCTGAGAGAGTTCGAGTAATCCCGCTACGAACCTCTGGTGAGTAGCGAAAGATTTAAGTGTAGCGAGCACTAATATAGAAGTGCGTTAGCTGTGCGGCAAGACCGTATGGCATCTGAATACATGGCAGACGACACACCACAAACCGACGACAACAGTACCACGAAGAGCACAAGAACTCGGTGGGAGTATATCGGAACGCTTCTCGCGGGAGTTATGGTCATTTCTCTCCCGATACTTATTCTCGGAGCGGCATATGGACCGCTCGTCTTAGCCCCGATTAGTCAGGGCTGGTACGTCCTTTACGGACTCGTCGTGCTAATGGCAGCAACCTGGGCGTTCGGTAAGGAGACGCTCGAAGCTGCGAAGGAAGCACTCGGGAAGTAGGGCTGTGACCAGCGCGTGACAGTATATCCACCGTTCGTGTGGCGAGAGCGCAAGCTATCGACATTTTCTGCTAAGGAGCGTGGCGGTAGCTATGCACAATCGAGTGGTTCTTACCACCTGCGCCAGCAGGTTCCGAGCAAGGCGCAGTGGGTTATCAGAAACAGTAGTTACTACGCCTACTCGGAGTTAGATACGAGAAGAAAGAGCTGCGGCTAACGAGTTAGGTTCTGCGGTCAAAAGCTCTCTAAAAGAGCTTTTCTTCGCGGACTTCGTTGATTTCTTGTAGAATCTCGTTGAGCGCGTCGTAATGCTCGATGAGGTTCTCTCCACGGAAGTACGTAGTCTTCTGCTTGACAGCAGAGTGGAGCTGATTCATCTCATATGCCGTTAGCTCGTGCGTCACGCCGTCCTGTTGATAGCGTGCTTGGTCGAGCGCTTCTTCGATTGCCTGCTCTGTCGGCTCGTGAGAACCGGACCAGCGCTCGTATGCATCGAGGAGTGCAGCCAGATACGCGTCGTAGTGCGTGTCTGACTCGAATGAGACCGTAACGTCGAACACATCATCAGGGTCGTATCCATCATCCTCGGAGTCCTCAGCTTCGTCAGAGTCGTCCTCAGAGTCATCAGAATCGTCTTCAACTAAGTCGGCTGGGCTCGGGTCCTCTTCGGACTCAGCGTCCTCATCGGGCGTATCAGCATTCTCAGAAGATTCGGTTAGATTCTGTGCCTGTACGACGAATTCGAGCGCCGTATCCTCGGGAACGTCTACGGCTTCTGCGAGCTGCTCCGGCTCCGCCGATGCTACAGCATCGACATCTTCATAGCCAGCTTCCTTAAGGGAGTCGCTT